>CAKQBP010000107.1 GCA_934216375.1 uncultured Veillonella sp. | reverse complement strand
ATTCCTCCAAATGCGAAATTGTTAATTATCGATGACTTTATGAAAGCTGGCGGTACCGCTAAGGGGCTTAAAGAATTAGTTCTTGAAATGAGTGGCGTCGTTGTTGGCACAGGTGTTCTTGTAGCTACAGCTGAACCAAGTCCGAAGTTGATCGATGATTATGAATCACTATTTACTTTTTATGGTATCGATGAAAATACAAAGAAAATTAGTATAGAGCCTGTGTTAGATGCAGAGTAAATCATTAATATTAGGAAGATTATAGGCTGATATAATGGTTTATATTGAGTATTGACCTATGGGCTAAATAATGACGTAAATAATATTTAAAATGGTTTAGAGATATAAGAGATAACAGATAGGAGATTACTATGAATATTGCAAGCCTTATTTTAGCTGCTGGTAAGGGCACGCGTATGAAGTCTAAATTGCCAAAAGTGTTACACAAGGTCGGCGGTAAGGCGATGGTAGAACGCGTTCTTGAAACGGTTCAATCCATTGGTACCAATCGCGATGTTGTTATCGTTGGTTTTGGTGGCGATGCAGTACAAAATTACTTGGGAGAGCGTGCTGAATTTGTTCGTCAAGAAGAACAAAATGGTACAGGTCATGCAGTTAAGATGGCTCAACCAGTACTTGGTGATTATGATGGTACAATCTTATTGTTATGCGGTGATACTCCCCTGGTTACAAAAGAAAGTTTAGAAGCACTTTTAGAAGAACATAAAAATTCCGGTGCAGCAGCTACAATCTTAACTGCTCATATGCCGAATCCAACTGGTTATGGACGTATCATTCGTAATGAAGCGGGTTCTGTAGTTCGTATCGTAGAACAGAAAGATGGTAAACCTGAAGAATTAGCGGTTCAAGAAGTAAATACAGGTATGTACGCTTTTGATAGTAAAAAATTATGGCCTTGCTTAGATCAATTATCTGATGATAATGCCCAAGGTGAATTGTATATTACTGATGTAGTTGGTATTCTCGTAAATGGTGGCGACAAGGTAAGTGCATACATGACTAAGGATTTTGAAGAATCTTTAGGTGTAAACTCACGTTTGCAATTAGCAGAGGCTGAAGCTATATTAAAACATCGTAAAAATGTTGAGTTAATGACTGCTGGCGTAACAATTATTGATCCTGAAAATACCTATGTGGCTCCTGAGGTAACAGTAGGTGCAGATACAATTTTGCATCCTGGTACAATTCTTGAAGGTGATACCGTGATTGGTGAGCGTTGTGAAATTGGACCACACACTCGTTTGACGAATGTAAAAGTCGGCAATGATACGATTATCCACTTTACTTATGGTCATGACTGTGAAGTAAAAGACGGTGTAGATGTAGGTCCATATGTCCATTTGCGTCCAAATACAGTTTTAGGTAACAAGGTTCATGTAGGTAACTTTGTAGAAGTTAAAAACTCTAATGTTGGGGAAGGTACTAAGTTCCCACATCTCTCCTATATCGGTGATAGTGATGTTGGGGCCGGTGTTAATATTGGCTGTGGTACTATTACCGTAAACTATGATGGGAAAGTTAAGCATCGTACTACTATTGGTGATGGCGCATTTGTTGGCTGTAATAGTAACTTAGTAGCTCCTGTGACAGTGGGTAATTATAGTTATGTGGGTGCGGGCTCTACTATTACTAAAAACGTACCAGATAAGGCCTTAGCTGTAGGTCGTAGTAAGCAAATTGTGAAAGAAAATTGGGTAACAGAGGATACTTTCAAAAAGAAATAAAAAAAATCTCATATTTTTTAACACAATTAGGTCAAAATAGTATACAATAAAAAGGCAATAGTGTGTATCTGTAATGTATGGATTATGGATAAGTAACCAGTATAGGAGCAAATGAAAGGGTAACAAAATGGCATTTGAAGACGGCAAAAAACTCAAGATTTTCACAGGTAATGCAAATCCTGCATTGGCAAAGGAAATTTGTGATTATTTAGGGTTGCCTTTAGGTGAAGCATTTGTAGGTCGTTTTAACAATGGCGAAGTACAAATAATGATTGATGAAAGCGTACGTGGCAAAGATGTATTTATCATTCAACCAACTAGCTATCCTGTAAATGATAATTTAATGGAACTCATGGTTATGGCTGACGCGTTAAAACGCGCTTCTGCACGTCATATCACTGCAGTAGTACCTTACTATGGCTATGCTCGCCAAGACCGTAAGACTCGTGGTCGTGAGCCGATTACAGCTAAATTAGTAGCTAATTTGATGCAAACGGCAGGTATTACACGTCTTGTAACAATTGATTTGCATGCAGGCCAAATTCAAGGTTTCTTTGATGTGCCTGTAGATCATTTGTTTGGCGCATCTATTTTGGCTAAATACATTAATGAAAAAAATATGGAAGATGTTATCGTTGTATCTCCTGACCTTGGCGGTGTTACAAGAGCTCGTGATTTGGCTGACCGCATTGGTGCACCGATTGCAATCATTGAGAAAAAACGCCCTGAACCAGGTGTGGCTAAAGTTATGAATCTCATCGGTGATGTGGCAGGTAAAAACTGTATTATTATCGATGATATCGTAGATACGGCTGGATCCTTGGTTGAAGGTGCTAAAGCATTGGAAGAATTCGGTGCTAAATCCGTTACCGCCGCTGTTACACATGCAGTGTTGACAGATCCGGCAAGTGAACGAATTGCAAATTCCAATATTAAGGAACTTATCGTTACTAATACTATTCCATTGCCGGAAAATTGCAACTTACCAAATATTACGCAATTATCCGTAGCTCCATTGTTGGGTGAAGCAATTATGCGTATCTTCCATGAAGTGTCTGTAAGTAATTTATTTGATAAATAATAGGTGATTCTTGAAATTAGTAGTAGGCCTCGGTAACCCCGGCAAGCAATACGAAAAGACAAAACATAATATTGGATTTATGGTTATTGATGCCATAGCCGATAGTGTCCCTCACACGCCTTGGAGAGAGGAGCAACGTGCTGAGGTATGCAGTATTACCGTAGATGGTGAGAAAGTATTACTTGTAAAGCCGCAAACATTTATGAATCTAAGTGGTGAGCCTGTAGGACCGTTAATGCGGTACTATAAAATTGATCCATCTGATGTGTATTGTATCTATGATGACATGGATTTACCTATAGGTAAGTTGCGTATTCGACCAAATGGTAGTTCAGGTGGACATAATGGGATTAAATCTTTAATTTCCCATATAGGAACAGAAAATTTTCCTCGTTTCCGCGTAGGAATTGGACGTCCATTGCCACAATGGACTGTCATTGATCACGTTTTAGCACCATTTAGTGAAGAGTCGCAAGAGAAGGTACAAAAAGGTATTAAGGATACGGTAAAAGCCGTATTAGGCACCTTAGAGGTAGGTATTGATAAAGGCATGAATCAATTCAATCCTAAACGTCGTCCACGGCGATAAATACATGCATAAGGGCATGAGTCTCATTGAGATTCATGCCCTTTTTACGAGGTACATATGAGTAATCAAGAAAAAATGCCTTTTGTAGAGGCTTTAGAATCATATAAAGAACAACATTTTGTGCCCTTTCATACGCCAGGTCATAAGATCGGCGTTGAAGCACCTCAACTATTAAAGAATTGGATGGGGCCAGCGTTACCCTATGACTTAGGTGTTATGTATGCTTTAGATGATTTACATGAACCTGAACGGGAATTAAAAGAAGCGCAAGACTTAACAGCCGAATTATATGGAGCTGATTGTTGTTGGTTTTCTATTAATGGTACTACAGCTTTGATCGAAGCCATGATTATGGGGACTGTAGGGCCTGATGAAATCATTATCATTCCTCGAGAAGCACATCGTTCCGTTATTAGTGGGCTTGTCCTCTCAGGAGCCAAACCAGTATATATGGGCTGTGATTTTGATGAACGCTGGGGGATTCCACTAGGAGTATCATTAGAAAATGCTATCAAATCAATGGATGCACATCCAGAGGCAAAGGCGATTCTTTTAGTGTATCCAAACTATTATGGCGTGGGCATAGATATTGTTAATATCATACAAGAGGCTCATAAGCGGGAACTTATTGTACTTGTTGATGAAGCTCATGGGCCTCATTTGCCGTTTTCTGAAAGTTTACCTATAGAAGCTACAGAGGCTGGAGCAGATTTGGTGGCTCAAAGTACACATAAATCTGTTAGCTCTTTGACACAAACATCTTGGCTATTAGGGCAAGGTAAAAAAATTGATAAGCGGCGTATTACGCAAATGCATCAAATGTTACAAAGTACGAGTCCAAACTATATTTTCCTTGCTTCCTTAGATATGGCGCGCCATCAATTAGCCACAGCAGGTAATGATTTAGTAAGTCGTGCAGTAGAGTTGAGTATGTACTTACGTGAGGAACTCAATAAAATTTCTGGTATTGCTACTATGGAATATACAGATATTCAAGAGCGGGTAATAAATTATGATTGTACTAAGGTGCTGATTGATGCTAAAGAATTAGGGCTCACAGGTGTAGAATTTGAACGGATGTTACGAGAACATCATATTGAGGTGGAGTTAGTACAAGCTCATCATGTGCTAGTGCTCATTACCATAGGTGATACAAAAGAGTCTGTAACTGCTCTTATTAAGGCTGTACAAGCTGTAAGTGAAAAGGTGTTACGTGCATTTAAAGAATTTAATAAAACAGAGGAAGAGCAATTGCAAGACATTAGTAAAGATTCTGCGCTGCTGCCAGCGCCTATTGTGCGCATAACCCCTCGTAATGCTATGTATGCAAATCGTGAGCAAGTACCTTTAAAAGAAGCACTTCATCGCATTGCAGGGGAGACAATTGCTTATTATCCACCGGGTATTCCCTGTGTAGCAGTAGGTGAAGAGATTAGTGCCTCTGTGTTACAATATATAGAGAATCGCAAGGCTTTAGGTTTTGTACCGAATGGTGCTGATGATATGACATTGGAAACGATTTGGGTATTACAGGAGTAATTATGGGGACTTTGATTATATTAGAAGGCGGAGATGGCAGCGGTAAGGCTACACAAACTAAACTCTTAGTAGAACGCTTGACCAAAGAAGGGCATGCCGTTAAGTCTGTGAGCTTTCCAAACTATGATAGCGGCGCCGCTATGCCTATTAAAATGTATTTAGCTGGTGAATTTGGTAAGGATGTACATGATGTAAATCCTTATGTGGCAAGCTCCATGTACGCTATCGATCGATTTGCTTCCTTTAGAACTGATTGGGAACAGTTTTACAAAAATGGGGGAATCATCATTGCAGATCGTTATACAACGTCTAACAT
>CAKQBP010000106.1 GCA_934216375.1 uncultured Veillonella sp. | reverse complement strand
AACTGGCGCAGGTCAACACGGCGTGGCAACGGCTACTATCGCTGCGTTGATGGGCATGGAATGCGAAGTATACATGGGTGCAGAGGACTGTGAACGTCAAGCACTTAACGTATATCGTATGGAATTGCTAGGCGCTAAGGTGCATCCAGTAACAACAGGGACTAGTACATTGAAAGATGCGGTTTCCGAAGCGTTGCGCGAATGGACAAACCGCATGTCTGATACACACTATGTATTGGGCTCCGTTATGGGGGCTCATCCATTCCCTATGATCGTACGCGATTTCCAATCCATTATCAGCCGTGAAGCGCGTGAACAAATCCTTGAAGCAGAAGGCAAATTGCCAACAGCTATTATGGCTTGTGTAGGTGGCGGCTCCAATGCGATGGGAATGTTCTATCACTTCATTCCAGATGAAGGTGTATGTCTCATCGGTTGTGAAGCAGCAGGTCGCGGCATCGATACAGAGGAACATGCAGCAACAATCGCAAAAGGTTCTGTTGGTATCTTCCATGGCATGAAATCCTACTTCTGCCAAGATGAAGACGGTCAAATTGCTCCAGTATATTCTATTTCTGCAGGCCTCGATTATCCTGGCATCGGCCCTGAACATGCGTACTTGCACGATAGCGGTCGTGCTGAATACGTGCCTGTTACAGATGACGAAGCAGTCGATGCCTTTGAATACTTATCTCGCTTGGAAGGTATTATTCCTGCGATTGAAAGTGCTCATGCGGTGGCACATGCACGTAAAATTGCTCCTACTATGAGTAAGGACGATATCATTATTATTTGTTTATCCGGTCGTGGCGATAAAGACGTAGCGGCTATGGCGAAATACAGAGGGGTGGATCTTCATGAGTAAAATTAAAGACGCTTTCACAAAGGGCAAGGCATTCATCCCATTCATTAGTGCTGGTGATCACGGTATTGAAAATACAGAACGTTATATACGCGTGATGGTGAAAGCCGGTGCGGACATGGTAGAAATTGGTATTCCTTTCTCTGACCCAACAGCGGAAGGCCCAGTTATTCAAGAGGCAAGCACGCGTGCTCTCTCCACAGGCGTAAAAATCAATGATATCTTTGATATGGTGCGTCGTTTACGTACTGGTGATGATGCGGTGACTATACCGCTCGTATTCATGACCTATTTGAATCCTATTTACGTATTTGGTCGTGAAAAATTCTTTACCCTCTGTGAAGAGGTGGGAATCTCTGGTGTTATCGTACCAGACATGCCGTTTGAAGAAAAAAGCGAGCTCGCTAGTGTGGCTCATAAGCATGGTGTTGAAGTTGTATCCTTAATTGCGCCAACATCTGAAAACCGCATCGAAATGATCGCCAAAGACGCAGAAGGCTTTGTATACTGTGTATCCTCACTTGGCGTTACAGGCATGCGCAGTGAAATTAAGACGGATATTAAGTCCATTGTTGAAATGATTCGCAAATATACGGATATCCCGGTAGCTGTTGGTTTTGGTATTTCTAAGCCAGAACAAGCGGAAGCTATGGCGCGCGTATCCGATGGAGCCATCGTAGGCTCTGCTATCGTTAAAATCGTGGCAGAACACGGTGAACATGCGGATCTAGCGTTGTTTGATTACGTACAATCCATGAAACAAGCTGTTCTAAAGGCTGGCGCATAACATAATAACTCATATAGCCTTGGGAAAAATTATATAGGGGATAACACAAAAGGACGTTATACAATGTATAACGTCCTTTTCATTGGTTGGTTAATTTAGTTTTGTGTTTTTAGGGCTAGTAATATGTATTATGCGCAAGGCTTAGTCATTAGAGGATTCAGAACGTTGATGTCGTTCACTGCGTTTTGCTGTTGCATTTTTATCATGCTTTTCACGTTCAGATATTCTATGCTTTCTGTGCTTTTTCTTTTTATCATTTACTTTGTACCATGGATGATCGCTACTATCTACTGTGCCATCATCATTTTTTACCATGCGATGGTTTTCACCGATTTTGTAGTGATAATCTTTGGCTTGGGCTACATTGGCACCAATACCAACTGTTAAGAAGGCACCTAAACTGGCCAAGGCTACGGCTTTTATTAATTTAGCTTTCATAATTATCTCCTGTATAATTGATTGTACGAATTTTAGTTGTAAGAAATATATCTGTAGTATAGGCATATTTCATGAACAAAAAATGAATCAACTAAGTTGATAAATCATAGTATAATAGGAATATCTATATATGTTTATTATCTAATATTATCTAAGATTATAGTAGGAGCTTTATGAAACAGAGAGTATACGAAATCCTCTATCGTGAGCTAGTGGAAAACTATGCGAACAGTAAGGGACGTACCAATACAGCCGATTTTTGGCTCACCATAAGTGCTATATCCTTTGTATATGGCTTAATTATATGTATTACAGGTCTTGCAACCTACATACCGTATGGATTTCTTTATGCTGTCTCTATCGGTGGCGGCGTATTATTTGTATTGTCCATCCTGTTATGCTTGCCGAAGATTATGTTAATGGCAAGACGGTTACGAGATTCTAATAATGATCCAACGTTGATGATTTTACTATTGGTTCCTATTTTAGGCTGGCTTGCATTATTGTATCTATTCTGTAAGCGCACATCGCCTGTATCTAATGAATTAGAGGAAAAACGTTCCGTTTCGGGCCTCTTTATTGTGTCCATATTAGTATTAGGATGCCTAGCCACTAGTGCAGGTAGTACAATGATTAATCATAATTTTATGGTAGAAGAGACTGCTTATGGCAATTTGGAACCTAGTTCGTTAACGAAACAAGCAAATCGTCTTTTACAAAGTGAAACGGCTACAACAGAGGGGCGTACTGTGGTAAGTAATTATTATGAAGCCCTCAACAAAAAGGATTATCATGGTGCATATCGTTATTTGAGCGCTCGTGCTATGGAACGATATGGTACCTTTGAACTATGGGAACAAGCCATGACTAAGGAAGAGGTTCCTAAGGTGAAAGCGATACAGCTTGACTATGTTTCCCAAGACCAAGATGATGATATTGTTGTAAACTATATGGGCTTTACCATTACCTTTGAAGATAATCTAGAGCCCGTATTAGTTCGTTTGCATAATGAAGGCAAAGGCTGGGGCATTGTTGCTATTGAAGCCGCGGAGGAGGATTAGGTTATGTCAACCATAAATATATATGATTTGAATTATACCGATGCCTTCAAATTAGGCATTAGAAACTATGCTAATTTTAACGGTCGTGCTAGTCGTAGTGAATATTGGCGATTCGTGGCAGGCGTTACGTTGATTCAAGGGTTACTTGGGATTTTGGCTTTACTATGTAGTAACTTGGGCTTTCCTAATTATGAAACACTTATTGATAATATTGCTGTAGGGGTATCTCTTTTCTTTATAGTTCCCAATATAGCTATCACAACGCGGCGTATGCATGATATTGGCCGGAGTGGTTGGACGCAGCTAATCTCATTTATTCCTGTTATAGGCTTCTTTATATTCCTCGTTTACGAATTGCGTCGTGGCGATGAAAGAGAGAATTCCTATGGTGAAAGAACCGGTTATACATCTATTACTCCTGAGGTTAGCAAGGCTACAGGACTAGAAGAAACTCCATCCCGTCGTCAAGATTGGGCGATGGGGATTGCCATCTTTATTATCCAATCTATTATTATTGCTGATATCATTAGAGAGATATTATGGTATGGTATTAATGGGAATGGATACATGTAATAGATACCTGTATTTATTAACAATCTCATTATTTTATTTTATAAAAGTTTAACATCTCCTTTATAGACAATATAACACTTTGTAGTAAAATGAATTTCAGATGAATTCAAAAATATAGATATTAATAAATAAAAAATATCTAAGTTGTTATATGTGTTAAGTACAGCAGGACCTCGTAATCTTTGCTGATTCCTGTTTGTAGCTAGAAGGAGTTTATTATGAAATCTTGTCCCTATTGTGGACATGCAGTGTTGAAAACAGATTGTTACTGCCCAGAATGTGGGCATGTTAGTAGACCACAAATCTCGTTAGATAAATACAATCTAGGCTTGATTGAAAACTTTAAACAATGTTTGGTTTATAAATATGCTGATTTTGATGGTCGTGCAAGTCGTAGTGAATATTGGCATTTCTTGTTAGTCTATCAATTGTTGTTTGTGGCCATTCTATTTACTTGTGCTTTTTTGAGCTATATTAGCCCACTATCTAGCGTAGTAGGCGTAGGTTTTGGTTTGGTCATCCTTGTCCTTTTGTCCGTGATTATGGTTATTCCTGGCGTGGCTGTTTCAGTGCGACGTCTACACGATCAAGGCCGCTCAGGGGGCCTCGTATTTATTGGATTCATCCCTGTGATAGGGACTATTATCCTGTTGATCCTTATGGCTCTGCCTGGTGAAAGCCAACCAAATCGCTTTGGTTCCCCTACAGGTCAAGTAGTTGTAACAAAACAAATGGCCCGTGAATTAGGTCTTATTGATACTACGCCATCTATGGGACTAACTGCAGGACTATTCTGCGCTATCTTTGTGCTCTGGTTCTTGGTGGACAAACTACTTATGACTAGTGCGATGTAGTTTATGATGTATCCTATAATGAAATATAAAGCATAAGTTATTCCCAAAACATATAGACATTCATTTTCAAAATCGTCAACAGTAATGATATAATATTTTCAAGAAGAATTTATTTGTTATTTCTAGAGGAGAGAAGATTATGACTGATTTGTCTATCAAAAATCTTTCGTATGTAGATAATTTTAAACATACGATTATGGGTAATTATGCTAATTTTAAAGGTCGTGCAAGCCGCAGTGAATATTGGCGTTTCTATGGTATCACAATTGTTATTGCTGGTATCTTCAATGTATTGAGTGCTCTTGTAATGGATACTGCGCTAGCAAGTGTTGTAGGTCTTATTTCTATAGTATATAATCTTGCAATTCTATTGCCTTCCATTGGTCTTGCTGCTCGTCGTTTACATGACATTGGTAAAAGTGGTTGGATGCTTTTGATTAGCCTGATTCCATTTGGTATTATCTATGTTATTTATCTACTTGCTCAAAAGGGTGATGAAGGTGATAACCAATACGGATCTCCAATGAGCTATGAAGTTGTCACTGCTGAAGAAGCTGCTCGCACTGGTCTTAAAGAAACTCCAACTGACGACATGGATCGTAAATTCATGTACGTGTGCATTGCAATTATTATTCTTGAAGTAATTCTTATGAGTGTATTTTCTTAATTAGAAATAAAAAGCCTACTTACGTAGGC
>CAKQBP010000105.1 GCA_934216375.1 uncultured Veillonella sp. | reverse complement strand
GGATAGTATGATACAGCGTACCGCATTTAAAGCGCTGCTAGAACATAAAGGACGGCTTGGATTACTCGGTTTAACCTGTTTAATAGAAAGTCTGTCAATTGTTGGGCAAGCTTGGTTCTTTGGAACCTTAATAAATAACCTTATATTTTTGGAACATACACTAGCTGATGAAATGAACACCATCATTTATTTGTTTATAGCTATTGTTATGAGATTGGTGGCACATTACGTTCAAGAGGCAGTGGCAAATCACTTGGGGAGTGCTGTAAAAGCATCCTTTAGAGAACGCTCTTTGGCCCATATGTTTAAGCTTGGTGTACAACATAAGGAACGTCATGGCGATGTCATCCATATGCTTACCGATGGTTTAGAGCAAGTTGATGCATATGTGGCTCGTTACATTCCGCAGATTTTATACGCTATTATGATTCCACTTATTATGGGAATCGCCATTATAGATACATTACCAATAATTGGCATTATTTTAATTGTTACGGTGCCTTTAATTCCATTTTTTATGATCTTGATTGGGAAGCAAGCTGATCGATTAAATAAGGAACAATGGGAGCGTATGAGCTTTCTATCAGGGCATTTTTTAGACGTATTGCAAGGGATTACTACGCTAAAACTCTTTGGCCGTGCAAAAGATCAAATTAAGGTTATTGGTCGATTATCTCAAGAGTTTAAAGATTCTACTTTACGAGTGTTGCGCGTAGCCTTTTTATCTGCATTAGTACTTGAATTAGTGAGTACTATAAGTACAGCTCTGATTGCGGTATATTTAGGCCTAACCTTATTAGATGGTGAAATTACATTCTTTTCAGCCTTCTTTATTTTATTGTTAGCTCCGGAGTTCTATACTCCATTTAGACAGTTGGGGGCTGCTTTCCATACGGGGATGGCAGGTAAAACATCGATTCTGAAATACGAAGAATTTATGAATCGCCCGCAGTCCTTACCAGTAGGTGGTGATTCTAAACTTGAGAAATCTATACAAGAGATCGCAATTAAAGATTTAACTTTTACCTATGAAAATAGTGAGAATGGGGTATACCATATTACACTAGAGGCTGAGCGTAATGTACCTATTATGCTCGTTGGTGAAAGTGGAGCTGGCAAATCTACTATTGCCCATATTATTGGTGGATTTTTACAGTCTCCGAAAGGAACAGTTACTATCGATGGCATTGATATATGTGATTTAGATATCGAATGGTGGCGTCAGCAAATTACCTATGTGTCTCAACATCCACATATTATGAAAGGGACCTTACGAGAGGTCTTATCCTTTGGTATGGATGTAAGTGATGCAGATATTCTCGATGCTTGCAAAGAGGTTCAACTATTAGATGTTATTAATCGAGAACAAGATGGGCTTGATGCGGTTATTGGAGAAGGTGGTTTAGGTCTTAGTGGCGGTGAACGACAGCGTATTGCGTTAGCTCGTGCATTTCTCCGAAAGGGTCAGGTGTTGATTCTTGATGAAGTAACAGCACATCTAGATGTAAAAACAGAATCCATTATAAGTGCAGCTATCCAGCGTTTGATGGAAAATAAGATTGTTATCATTATTGGACATCGCTTACAAACTATGCACTGGGCATCTAAACTATATGTCTTGAAAAGTGGATCAATTATTCAAGAAGGTTCTTATCAGGACCTACTTCAAGAAGATGGTTATTTTAAAGAACTTGTTACATCTGGCTTAGGTCAATTTTCAGCAGCTCTAGAAGCACCATTGCATATAAAAAAATCAGCTAATTTAGATACTACATTAGGTTTGGAGACATCTATTAATAGCACTGACGGTATTGTTAAAGCCGTTGAAAGTTCTATGACTTTCCAAAGTGGTGAAAAAGCCTCTAATATGGGCTTACAAGGGTGGAAATTATTGTTCTCCGTATTAAGTCCAGCCAAGTGGTCATTAATATTGGCCTTGCTATTTACATTCTTAACTGTATTTATGAACGTAGGGCTTTTAACGGTATCCTCTTGGCTGTTGGCATCTGCCGCATTGCAACCGGGGCTCACTTATTTGAGCCTTGCAATCGTAGGGGTTCGATTCTTTGGTGTTAGTCGCGCTGTATGTCGTTATTTTGAGCGCTATACATCTCATCGCATGGCCTTTCAAGGTCTCTATGGTTTGCGTTTGTGGTTTTATGCTCATTTGGAACCATTGGCACCTGCTATACTCAAAAGATTTGGAGCGGGGGATATGTTGGCACGCATCATGGGGGATATAGAGGTATTGCAATTCTTCTACTTGCGCACTCTGATTCCACCCGTAGCAGCTATTGCCTTGACTGTATTGATTGCATATGGAGCCTCTACGATCGACAGTAGCTTGATTACGCCAATTCTTTTATCGGCTCTCGTATTAGGTGTAATATTACCTTTGGTCGTTTATACACATAATAAACAATCTTTACATGCGATTGGGCCCCAACAAGGTGATTATAAAGCGCTTTTAAGTGATACTATGGATAGTATTGAAGATGTGATTAGTTACGGCAATGAAAACCTTGTATATAATCGTATTCAGCATATGATGCGCAATGTAGATATTCAAAAGGGCACTATTGAGCGTGGCATGAATATGGGTAATACATTATTCATAGGCGGTGTTCAGTTAACTGTAGTTATTGTAGCTATTATGGCCTCTAATGCATTAACAGGTGCTTGGGCCAGTGTTATGGTAGCGGTGGCTGCCATTGGTACGCAGGCTTGGTTTGAAGCGTTACAGCCTATGATTGCTGCTGTTCATCATGGTGCAGAAAGTAAAGTTGCCACAAGTCGTCTCATGGCTCTCAGTAATGAACCGATATCTATTGTAGAACCTATATCACCAAAATCATTTAACCCTAATGATGATATTATTTTTACAGATGTATCCTTTGGTTATGATGAATATCGCCATATTTATGAGAATCTCAGACTACATATTCAGCAAGGGAAATCCATTGCTATCGTTGGTGCTAGTGGGTCTGGCAAGACGACATTATTTAATATGCTTGAGAGGTTATATGATTATGGTGGATCCATTCGTATAGGCTCGGTGGAGTTGAAAGATATTTCAATTGATACTTGGCGTAATGCATTGGGGACTATAACTCAAGATACGTATATTTTTAATGCTTCCTTTAAGGATAATATACGCCTTGCAAGACCTGAAGCTTCTATGGCGGATTTAGATCAAGCCATTAACCGTGCATCATTGCGATTGGTAGTTGAAAAATTACCAGAAGGTATGAATACGATTGTAGGGAGTGGAGGGCAAGGTTTGAGTGGTGGTGAACGTCAAAGAGTTGCATTAGCTAGATTGTTCTTGCGCAATCCTAAAATCGTTTTATTAGATGAACCTTTAGAAGGCTTGGATCAAGTAACAAGAAAAGCTTTACATCGTGACTTGATGCATTATGTAGAGGGTAGGACATGTCTATATATTACGCATCAATTGGAAGGTTTAGAACAAATGGACCGAATCTTGTTTATGGATAAAGGTCAAATTGTTGAAGATGGTACGTATGAAGAATTGATAGCTCTTCGAGGTCATTTCTATGAATATTGTTATTTATCTATGGCAAGTATTCAATAAAACTAAATATCATTTAAAGTATCTATTATTAATGCTTAATTATAGATTTGGACAATGTTTAATATTACGTTGCAATTTAAGATCTATTATGAATATTAAATTATAATAAGAGCAATATTAAACTACATTAATGAAGCCCCTTATGCTATGCAAAAAGGGGCTTTAATTATATTTATATTTAATAGTATATGTAGTATACTTTTATCGATAAATCATGCAATATATGGTATAATTTTTGTGTTAAGAGTTATTATTTCACCCTTGGAGGGGTTATGACTAAAATCTTCACCAAATTACGAGCTTTGGTAGATGAAGCATTATCTGATCGAGATGCGGTGGTGGATAAGGCGCCCGTATTAGAAAAAGCACCTTTAGAACAAGATTTGTTTGACCACCGTTTGCTATATATAGAAGAGGATATGGTTAATCGCATGTTGCGTGCCGCTCTTCGTAATCATTGGTTCTTTTATGCTGTAACATTTGAATTTGAACCAAACAATCAAATATTCCTATCCATTATTACAAAATGGGGGAATGTGATTAATGTGGAATTCACCTTAGAGGATTTATGGTTTGATGATTATTCATCATCCTTTGCCATTCGTCTAGATACAAATAATATAGATACAGGTGGGTTTATTCTGAATTCCATTTTACACTTGTTGGGAAACTGGTGTCTAATTCTCTTCGGTATTTTCTTTAACCCTATTGCATTAGGTGAAAAAGGATCTACTGTACGCTTTGAGAAGAAAGGTATAATTCAGTTTGACTTATTACCTAATACACAAGTGAAGAAATTCATACCCATGCCTGAGCGCCATATTGGTAGTAATGGACCAGTTCTCTTGGGTAACCCGCGTACCAGTCAATCTGTGTTACAGTTGGATTACTATGCATTCCATGATCCTGTAGACACTTTTACGGTGCCTGATGTGCCAACTCGTACTAGCTGGCTTCGTTCTATCGATATTGCAGCGGTTCTTTTATTGCCAATAGGTGTATGGATTACATTTATTATCTTGCATCACTACTTACCGACTGAAACGTTAGAGTTCTCATTCTCCACGTACTTTTTGATTTCCTTAGGGATTTTCATCATTTCCTTCTTGGTTATGAATATTCCTCGGTATTTGTACATGTATTTTGATTCTCGCAAACAGTGGCAAAGTGCATTTGTACATAACAATATTAAAATTCAAATGCGTAAATTACACCGACGTATCTTCATGCAACAAGCTACATTGACAGCTGATTGTGATGGGTATACTGCTACTGAAAGCCAAGAGCGAATTAAACACCTTTTGTTGCAAATTCGCGATAAACGATTCCTTGCAAATCGACTTAAAATTGCAGATGATGATAGAGCGCGTAAACAAAAGGTTAAGTTTATTATTGCATATATAGGTTGTACTTTGATTGAGTTGATGTTGTTAATGAACTAATGTTGTAAAAACAGAAGACATAATAAAAACGTATCTCTTTGATATGTACTCTCTTTACTGGTTGTCCAGTAAAGAAGGTATATATTACTTATAGAGATACGTTTTTTATTGTAGGGTGTTAATTTTTAATTATCGCTTTTTGCGTCGCTTACGAACTGTTTTTCGACCTTCTTGTTTTTTGTTAGATATAGGAGTCTGTATTGGTTCATAAACTGTCCGATTTACAGTCATAAATGGAGGGTTGCCATATTGATTAGGCTCAGGTTGTCCTGGCAATACCCAGAATAGGAAGCCGATGAGCCATATAAAAAGCTCTAGCATGTAATTGA
>CAKQBP010000104.1 GCA_934216375.1 uncultured Veillonella sp. | reverse complement strand
GAAGTATACCTTGGTAAAGTAACTCGTTTGATGGCCTTCGGTGCTTTCGTAGAGGTATTACCAGGTAAAGAAGGTCTTGTACACATTTCCAAACTTGCAAAAGAACGGGTTGAAAATGTAGAAGACGTAGTAAATGTAGGTGATGAGATCATGGTAAAAGTTATCGAAATCGATAAACAAGGCCGTGTAAACTTGTCCCGTAAAGATTGTTTAAAATAAGAGGTGTTACATGGATATTCGTGGCTTTGAAGTAGTTTCTGCTTTTGAAGAACAAGATATCAACTTACCAACACGTAAAACAACTGAAAGCGCAGGCTATGATATTGAATGTGCTGAAGCTGTTACATTAGAACCAGGCCAAGTAGTGCTCGTTCCGACAGGTATTAAAGCTTTCATGGCGTACGACGAATACCTTGCCATTCACATCCGATCTAGCATGGCTATTAAACGCCATTTAGCACTTGTGAATAGCACAGGTATCATTGATAGTGATTACTACAACAATGAGGACAACGAAGGTCATATTATGATCGCTCTCTATAATTTTGGCAAAGAACCAGTTACCCTTGAAAAAGGCGAACGCGTTGCTCAAGGTATATTCTCTAAATACCTTATTACAAATGATGATGATGCTACTGGTGTAAGAACTGGTGGCATTGGAAGCACTGGGACTATGTAAATAATATATGGTTTTGTATAAACTAGTAAAAACCGCTCAACTTTGTTGGGCGGTTTTTGTGTGTTTATTTCTCTCTTCAGCTGTAATTATTATCAATAATACTATATAATATTTATCATAGTTAGTAGAACAATTCGGGAGGCTTTATGAAACAGGAGTCAAAACAAAAAAAGAATGTAGGTACATCAGTTATGGGGAATGACATTGAGACTACACAAAATACCATGCACGTTTTGGATGAGAATAAGGTTCTTAAAAAAAGTTATGAAGATGTAGTATATATTTCTCAACCTTTTGGGGCGACCTCGTTAAATACATTAGCAGCGCGAGCTTTGTTATTTGGACTAAATCCTGTATCTTTAAAAAAGGCGCGTGTCCTTGAGCTTGGATGTTCTTTTGGCGGGAACATTATTTCTCAAGCTTTATACTATCCTGAAGCGTCTTTTACGGTTATTGATTTATCGTCTTCCCAGATTAAGATGGGAAATGAACTGATTGCGTCGATGGGACTATCTAATATACATTTGCTTGAGAAGGATATTCTAGATATTGATGATTCATTCGGTACCTTTGACTATATTATTGTACATGGTATTTGGTCCTGGGTTCCGGATGTGGTAAAAGATAAAATTCTATCTATCTGTAATAAGAATTTATCCGACAATGGTGTAGCTTATGTATCGTATAATACGTATCCTGGATGGAAACGATTAGAGCAGTATCGAGAAATCATGCAATATGCAGAGCAAAAAGAGTTAGAGCTACCGTTGATGGAGCGGACTTTATATACGAAGAATATATTGAAGCTCGTAGCGGATACAATGGGATTAGATAATCGGATAAGTCAAAAAGCGAGTTATAAAATTGATAACATCCAAAATGTGTTGAGCTCTAACGATTATTATGTGGCTCATGAATATTTAGAGCCTTTTAATGATCCTGTATATGTACATGAATTTATAAAACGTGCCAATGACCAAGGTTGTGCCTATATAGGGGATGTATTTCTTTCACGATCTTTCATAAGTTGGTTACCGGAGGATATTCACGATAATATAGCTCAATTGGCAAATGATGATTATATTGCAAAAGAGCAATATTATGATTACATTTATGATACGCAGTTTAGAATGTCCCTGTTAACGAAAAATAAACATAGTAAAAAGATTGTTCGTAATGAACGAGTTAGTATAGATGTATTATCAAAATTATATTATTGCAGCGTTGTCAATACTGGTATTCCTTCTAATATGACGGATAGTATCCATATTGCTATTAAAGAGGTTATGGATCGAGGGGATATATTTACTGTTCAGGATATAGTTGATCATATACATAGAAAGTTGCCTGGTTATACTATCGAAATGGACAGAGTTTATTCTCGTTTACTATATTTGATTATTGTAGATAATCTCGATATGTATGCCGAACCATATGAAAGAGTTGCTTTCGAAGATAATAAGGTGTATATACCTCAACGTTTTATAGATTTTATTTCTACTATAGTAGAAAAAGAAGGCAGCTCCTATATTGGTATAGGCGACATGTACAATAAAGTACAACAAGATATAGATAATGGATTTCTCTTTGTAATAAAGCAAATGGTGGAGCCTACAACAAAAGAAAAGATTCTTGCTATTATGGATGACAATATTACAGTTCAGCGTCATACGCGGGATAATATTGATTTTATTGTTCCTAATAAAGTGTACTTAGAGGAAATTTTACAACGTATAAGGATGCTCGGGTTTTTACATAAAATAAAAGATTAGAGGTATATATGGCAATTAGTAAGGAAATTCAGAAATCCAGTGAAATGAAATTTAACGGTAAGTTGATTCAAGTTACCTATGATATAGCCGATGTGAACGGAAAGGATGCATGGCGTGAGGTTGTGCATCATCCGGGTGCTACAGCGATTGTGGCAGTAACAGAGGATAATAAGATTGTTATGGAACGTCAATTTAGATATGCTTTGCAACAGACGCTACTGGAGGTACCAGCAGGAAAATTAGATCCAAATGAAGAACCGATTGTTTGTGCTAAACGGGAGCTTGCTGAGGAAACCGGCTATCGTGCAGCTCAATGGATTTCGTTAGGTACAATTGCTACGAGTCCTGGTTTCTGCAATGAAGTATTACATTTATATCTTGCGAAGGACCTTACCATGGGGGAAACCAATTGGGATCCTGATGAATATGTGGAGCTAGAATACTACACATTGACAGAACTATTGGAAGCTATCAAGAATGAGGCTATTAAGGATAGCAAATCTTTGGCGGCCCTCATGCTTGCTATGCCATATCTTAAGTAATTTTTAGAAATATTATCTCTCAATATAATATGTATTTTATTAATTCATATTGATGATTTTAACTGTAATATGTTATAAAGTATTTTTACATTATATGAGTAACTAATCTCATATAGATTTAGGAGTACATATGTATAATCGAATTATTCTACTAGTAATGGATAGTGTCGGTGTAGGGCATGCAGCCGATGCGATTAAATTTGGCGATGAAGGTTCGAATACATTAGGACATATCGAAGCGGTAGCAGGACCTATTCGCTGTCCAAATTTAAAATCTCTAGGTTTAGCTAATATTGCTGATATATCAGCGTTTGATGAGCCTGTTATTGGCGCTTATGGTCGTATGGCTGAAACGAGTACTGGCAAAGATACGACAAGTGGTCATTGGGAGATGATGGGGCATCCTGTAACGGTGCCATTTCCGACATTTTATGATGGATTTCCGAAGGAACTGATGGATGCTTTCACAAAAGAAACGGGTTATGGATTTCTTGGTAATGAGGTAGCCTCTGGAACGGAAATTATTGAACGCCTCGGAGAAGAACATATAAGAACTGGTAAGCCAATCGTATATACATCGGCGGATTCGGTTTTTCAAATTGCAGCGCATGAGGATATCATTCCTTTAGAAGATTTGTATCGCATGTGTCAAATTACACGGGATAAAGTATGTATTGGTGATTATTATGTGGGGCGTATTATAGCTCGGCCTTTTGTTGGTACACCAGGGCATTTTGTACGTACTTCAAATCGTCATGACTATAGTCGCATGCCTGAAAAGAAAATGGTACAACAAGAGTTACAAGACTCAAAAATCCCGACCGTTGCGGTTGGCAAAATCGGTGATATTTATGCTCATGTCGGTTGGGATGAATCATATCCAACAAAGTCTAATGCGCATGGTATGAACGTAGTTCCTTATCTGTTGGGACAAAGCTTCACACGGGGGCTCATGATGGTCAACCTTGTTGAATTTGATAGTCTGTACGGTCATCGGCGCAATGTAGAAGGGTATAAGCGTGCTATTGAAGACTTTGATTACCAATTAGGCGGTTTGTTGGACTTGCTTAAAGATGATGATTTACTTCTCATCACTGCAGATCATGGGAATGATCCGACTTGGAAAGGTACAGATCATACGAGAGAAATGGTGCCTTTGCTAGCTTATAGTCCAAGTATGAGTCATTCAGTAGCTTTGGGTGATAGACATAGTTTTGCAGATATAGGGGAAACCATATTGCAAAACTTTGGATTGAAACAATGGGGGATTGGGACTTCATTTTTAGATTCTCTGAAGGGATAGATCTAGATTTTATATTTATGTAGAGTTGAATAGCTTTACATTATTGATTTTATAAATAATTACATATGCGAAATACCGCAGTATATATTTACTTTAATTGAGTTAAATACATACTGCGGTATTTTTTATAGAGAAGAATTTTAGTGAAAAACAGGAAATTCTTACTTATATGTGGAAATATATAAGTATAAGAGAATACACCCATGATCGTAAGTACGAGAGGAGGAATCATTATGAGAGAACAAGTACAAGGTAGTGTATGGGACAAAGTATTCAAGATTTCAGAACGAGGCTCATCCGTATCGAGAGAGTTATTTGCGGGGGCTACCACTTTTCTTTGTGTTTCTTATGTATTAGCCGTAAATCCTGCTATTCTTGGCGCTGCAGGTATGGATGTAGGCGCCGTATTCACGGCGACGGCTGTGAGTGCCATCATCATGACTTTATTGTTGGCTCTGTATAGCAATATGCCATTCGCCGGCCTATCTGGTATGGGTATTAATGCATTTTTTGCTTACACTATTGTGGTCCAGATGGGACATAGCTTTGCCTTTGCGTTAACGGCCCAATTAATTGCAGGTTTGGTATTTTTACTGATTGCGGTTACACCGTTAAAAGAATACCTGTTCAATGCCATACCTCATACGATTAAACTGGCGGTAACTGCGGGCATCGGATTATTTATCGCCCTCATCGGTCTCAGCAGTGCAGGTCTTATTGTCAGCAATCCTGCCACCATTGTGAGCATTGGCGATTTACAAACTCCATCCAGCCTAGTATCTATATTGGGAATTATATTGATTGCCGTTTTTACGGGTCGTAATGTAAAAGGCGGAATATTTTTAGCCGTTATCATTGCTGCGGTTGTTGGGTTCTTCTGTGGGATTACAAAGTTGCCGTCGACGATATTTTCTATGCCACCATCGTTGGCACCGATTTGGTTTCATTATGATATGAGCGAACTTTTATCTGTAGATATGGTATTTGTGGCCTTTACGTTCTTGTTCGTTAATTTATTTAATGTAGTTGGCGTATTGATTGGTCTTACGAATCAAGCTGAGGTGCCTCAAGATAAAAAGTT
>CAKQBP010000103.1 GCA_934216375.1 uncultured Veillonella sp. | reverse complement strand
GAAGATGGTGATGACCTATATATCATCGGTAGTGGTATACTAAAAGGAGGACAAGGTGATTGTGTTAACGACCATCGCCTTGTTATGGCAGGTACATTGATGGCCCTCATCAGTGAAAATCCTGTGATATTAAAAGATAGCCAAGCTATCACAAAATCCTATCCTGACTTCTTTGAGGACTGGAACATACTAGGTGGCAATGCACAACCAATATAGCTACCTAATCATAGCTAATGCGTTTCAATAGATAACAATACTAGTCATACATACTATAAGTAGGAGTAAATATAATGGCATCTAATTTCGGTAAAACCATACAAGTATCTACCTTTGGTGCGTCTCATGGGTACGCCATCGGTGGTATCGTGGAAGGCCTCCCTTGTGGACATACCATCGACATCGACGAGCTACAAGCCTTCTTAAAGCGCCGTGCGCCAGGTCAAAACCAATTACAAACGCAACGTAAAGAAGCCGATATACCTGAATTCTTATCAGGTATGGTAGATGGCATGCTCAGTGGATCTCCATTAGCATTTATGATTCGCAATACATCGCAGCACTCCGGTGATTACAATAACTTACGCGACATTCCTCGCCCATCTCATGCGGATTTTACGGCTCGCATGCGCTATGGTGACAAGGTAGATATGCGCGGTGGCGGCCACTTCTCGGCACGTCTTACAGCACCTCTTTGCGTAGCTGGTGGCATTGCACTACAGTTATTGCGTGAAAAAGGTATCGAAATTCACGGCCATTTAAAACAAGTTGGTACAATCCAAGATACTCCTATCGATATGGTTCATCCAGATATGAAAGCACTTGCCAAAATAGCTACCGAAACTATCGCTATGGTCGATGCAGACAAGCGTCCTGAAGTAGAAAACTTAGTCATGAAACTAAAAAAAGACGGCGACTCTACCGGTGGTATCGTTGAGGTTGTGGCTACAGGTCTACCAATCGGACTTGGCAATCCAAACTTTGACGGCATTGAAAACCGATTAGCTCGCGTGATCTTTGGCGTACCTGCCATCAAAGGCGTGTCCTTTGGCGGTGGCTTCGACATGTGCTCTCGTCTTGGATCAGAAGTGAACGATGCTTTCACCATGGACGGCGATATAATCACAACAACTACCAATAATAGCGGTGGCATTCAAGGCGGTATCACCAACGGCTTGCCCCTCATTATGCAAGTGGGCATCAAGCCTACTCCATCCATTTATAAGGAACAACATTCTGTGTCTCTTTCACAAAAAGAGGACACGTTGCTCACCATTAAAGGTCGTCACGACCCATGTGTAGCACTTCGTGCTGTACCTGTTATCGAAGCCGTTACAGCCCTCGTCATTCTTGATTTCTTAGGAGATATTGACCATGAACTTAGATGAAGTACGCGTTAAGATTAACGATATAAACGACCAAATGCTCGCCCTCTTCAAAGAGCGCATGGAACTCTCCAAGGACGTAGCGGCTGCAAAAAAAGAAATGAATAAGGCTATTTACGATGCCAAACGAGAGCGCGACATCCTCGACAAAGTAACAAAAGATGCAGGTCCAGACCTCGATCTATATGCACGCCGCTTTTTTGAAGCATTATTTAGCTTGAGTCGTACATACCAATCTGAGCAGCTATTCCAAGACAATGAATTTACTTTGAAAATGAAAAAAGCCATCGAGCAATCCCCTACTTTGCCACCTCAACGGGGCAGTGTAGCTTGCGCCGGCGTATTCGGCAGCAATGCTCAAATGGCGTGTGATAAATTATTACCCCTCAGCCAAATCCATTATGTAACGGGTTTCCGTGCCGTATTTGATGCCGTAGAGTCAGGCGAATGTCAATTCGGTGTATTGCCTATTGAAAACAGCTCCAATGGTTCTGTAAAAGAAGTATATGACCTCTTAGAAGAGCGCAAATGCTATATCGTTCGCGGCACGCGCCTTTGGATATCTCACGACTTGCTCGTGAAAAAAGGAACAAAACTAGAAGATATTCATACCATAATTTCCCACCCTCAAGCGTTGGGCCAATGCAGTCACTTCCTAGATAAGTTAGAAGGCGTAGAATTACGCTCCTATGACAACACGGCTCGAGCTGCACAGCTCGTAGCGGCTAGTGATGACCCAGGGGTGGCAGCTATCGCAGCACCTCAATGTGCAGACCTATATAATTTGTCTCCATTATTGAGAAACATCCAAAATAGCGACAACAACTACACGCGCTTTATCTGTATTAGTAAGGACTTTCACGTATACCCAGGAGCTAATAAGATCTCAGTAGTAACAACAGCAAGCCATGCTCCAGGAGGCCTTGGTACATTGCTTACCAAATTTGCAAACATCGGTGTGAACCTTACAAAACTCGAGTCCCGCCCTATCGTAGGGCATAACTTTGAATTCTTGTTCTACCTCGATTTGGAAGCATCCTTAGCAGATCCAAAAGTACTCTCCGTGTTGGCAGAGCTCCACGCATCGCAAGATAAATTCCGCTTGCTCGGTAATTATCCTGAAAATTAATATTTTTCTCTATGGTAGTGCTTATTAATGACATATATAGTACAATGGATATAGTTTTAAAACTCCAATGGCTAATAGGTGACAGCCTATTAGCCATTTTGTGTATATTGACCTAGGAGGTCCTATGAAATTTGGTTTACTTGGCCGTACGTTGGGCCATAGCTTTTCCCCACGCATCCACAATGCTTTGGGAAATACTAATTATGAATTATTTGAACGAGAACCGAGCCAACTGCAAGAGTTCTTTGCAAATCCAGAATTACAAGGTATTAATATTACTTTCCCTTACAAGGTTAATGCCCTTGAGGCTTGCGATGTAGTTGACCCTCGCGCGGAACGCATTGGCTGTGTAAACACGATGGTCCGTAAAGACGGCAAATGGCATGGTTACAATACAGACTACGATGGATTTGTATTCACCCTAAAACACGCTGGTATCGATGTATCCGGTAAAGAATGCATCATCCTTGGCGATGGCGCATCTTCTGCTACCGTTCACGTGGCTCTTGAAGATCTAGGTGCTAAGAGCATCACGCATCTATCCCGTAAAACAGCTCCGCTCTATACCGATGCACCTAATTACTACGAGACGGCACAAATTATTATCAACTGCACACCTATTGGTATGTATCCTCATAATCCGGCTAGCCTGATAGATATTATGCAATTTTCCAAATTAGAAGGCGTTGTAGACCTCATCTACAATCCTCGCCGTACCGTTTTGCTTTTACAAGCAGAAATGATGGGTATTCCGCACTGTGATGGTCTACCATTCCTCGTGGCACAAGGCGTTGAGGCGGCTAATCATTTCCAAGGTGAAAGCTTTGGCACCAAGGAAATCGAGCAAATCTTGCGAGATATGCGCCGTGAAAAGGAAAATATCATCCTCATCGGCATGCCTGGAGTTGGTAAAACAACAGTAGGCAAAGCAATTGGCAAAAAGATGGGCCGTACTTGTATTGATGTCGATCAAGAGTTAGCAAAAGAAATCGGTGATATTTCCAAATATATTACGGAACAAGGGGAAGTAGCATTCCGCGAAAAAGAAGCGGAAATGATTGCTAAACTAGGGACGCAAACAGGTATTGTTATCTCCACCGGTGGTGGCTGCGTTACAGTACCAAAAAACTTTGCACATCTACGCCAAAATGGTCGTATTTACCAATTGACACAACCGGTGGAAAAACTATCTACTTCAGGTCGTGTCCTATCTAGTGGTGGCATAGAACGCTTACGTGAACTGGAAGAAACTCGCACTCCAATGTATGAAAGCTTTGCCCAATGCATCGTAGAACATAATCGCAATGCACCGGAAACAGTGGCGGCTATACTAGAAGACTTCGAAGCAAACTTATTGTAAGAGTTTATATAACGATATTTATAAGACCATTTTCTTTATATAAGTAAGGGCTTCTACATCTATCGAAGTGAGAGCATTTACATCTGTATTCTTAGATAAAACTAAAACTCATATCATGACATCAATGATATAAACTGAAAAGCAGTAGCTATCCTCAGGGTAACTACTGCTTTTTTACATGTCCTATGTATTAAAGATATTTGTAAAAAACTACATTTGCAATTACAATGTAATTACAAGTACAGAATTATTTTTTACAAAATATGTTTTGTAAATATATTTTAAGGCTATAGCTTTATAAAAATATTATTGTAAAAATACTGTTTAGAAAGAAATATCTTTTATGTAAAGCGTCAAAATACATTAAACACTATATCTATAATCAATATGTATAACATTATCCATAAACTAGGAGATACTATGAAAACCGTAAACCTACAAGTCCGCATCAACGAAGATCTAAAACAAGAGGTATCCAGTATATTGAAAACACAAGGTCTATCCTATACCTCCATGCTAGATGCACTATTCCGCCAAATCATCAAAGAGCGTCGCATTCCGTTTGCCATTGCGTTACCAACGGTACCTATAGATGAAACACCTACACCAAGCACACTCAACAACGGCACCTATGAACAACCACAAACTACATTAAAAGCCTCAGAAACTATCAATAGATATGGAAACTACGGAAATGTAACCCCAAATGAAGGAGAAGTAGCTTTCGATACAATTGATAAAACAGGTGTTCTTAACATCCGCATTAACCCTAAAGTAAAAACACTTACTACAGCAATCCTAAAAGAAATGGGTTTAACCATGTCACAAACAGTTACACTTGTATCTAAACAAATACAATTTAATAAGGATATTCCACCTACTATCCTCCGTCCAGAATGGATTGATGCTATTAATAATGATTTCTGGACTGAAGAAGATTTAACTACAAGAATACAATTAGGGCTAAATCAAGCAGAATAAGGAATTGGTGAACCTGCGGAAAAAATTTTTAATGAACTCCTTGAAGATTTATAAATATGGAGAGCTGAAATATTCTATATAAAGTCATTAATAATAACATATATATTTTTTATATCCGCCCTTCAAAAATGAATATACTACAAGAAATACAAAACATATAAAAAAGTCGGCTTTCGCCGACTTTTTTAATGCACTTTTACCCGTTTATGTTGTTGTTCGTCAAATACACCATCTACATCGATGGTATCTAGAATTCGTTTTAAAGCATGTACATCGATTTGCCCAGGCGCAGATGTTTTACCAGCAGAGGCAAAGGTCATGGCATTTCCAAATAGAGCACCTGCAGTGCGTGTAACAGCACCTAGTTCTCCCATTGCCATCGTAATAATTGGATCCGAAGGATACAAAGCTTTCACTTCAGCCGTTGCTTCAAGTAGCGTCAATACATCACCAGTTGTGTGAGGCATAACGGCAATCTTTGGCACATCGGCCAAGAACTCTTTCATTTGAATAAGTCGATTTACAATGACTTCACGGCTCGGCGTACAATGGAAATCATGGTTGCTCATGATAATAGTGATTCCATGAACCTTAGCAAACTCTATCGTTTTAAGCATTCTATCT
>CAKQBP010000102.1 GCA_934216375.1 uncultured Veillonella sp. | reverse complement strand
CCTGCTAAAAATACGTAATCGAACTCACTGCCCTTTGCTTGGTGAATGGTAATGATAGGAATGCGGTCTTCGTTTCGCACCTGTTGTGCGGGCTCGCCCGCCGTGAGGGCTGCGAGCTGCAAAATTTGATTTAACCGCGCCAGTCCTGCAGGCCCTTCATAAGCCGCATCTAGTTTTTCCATGATGCGATATAAATCACGTATATGCTCAACTTTAGCCGCTTCTCCATGAGATTTGTAGTATTCTAGAACCCCCATTTGATTCATGATGTACGCCAATAATTTCGTTGGCATCTCCGTATAGGCTTTTCTACGCAAGGTCGCCATTTGAGATGCGATATTGGTGAAAGCTGCCTTATATTTGTTAATAGCTACCATACGTCCCGTTGTAGTAGGCACGATATTTTCTTTCACCGCATAGATTAAAAGCTGTGCAGTGGCTAAGATATCGTCCATCGCATTATGAGTCGGGACGTGGTTTATAGGGAATGTAGACGCCAGAAAACCCAATTTATGATTTGGCAAATTAGGATAAAAACGACGATAAATATCAAGTGTATCATAGACAGCCTTGAACTCGGGATTACCTAAATTATGACGCGCCAATTCATTCGTAAAGATGCTTACATCATAGTTTACATTATGACCTACAATAATAGCATTCTTGGAGAATTTCTTAAAGGCTTGTAACACTATAGCTGGCTCTTCGCCGTGCTCTTGTAAATACGCATCGGAGAAACCGTGTACCTCTTCGGATTGACCAACAGATACCCCAGGATTGATAAAGCGTTCAAAGGTCTCTAAGACCTGTCCATTTTCATCGATGCGGATGGCCGCAATTTGAATGATGCGGTCTTGAGCTGTATCTGTGCCGGTGCTCTCCACGTCATAAACAACTACTTCGTGCTGCTCTAATCCACTGACAAGCTTTGCATAAGGCTCCGCCTCAAAAATAGGCATATCCATGAAGTCCGTCAATTTTAAACCGACTTTCCGTGTTTCAGGACTTTCAATCGCGGCGATACGTGCGTCACCGATACCAGCAACATAGCGCTTAATAATTCGTTTCGCACTAACAGAATCATTAGGATTCATCAACAACTTGAAGTAGGCCATAACATCTTTAATTTCTTGACGTCTAAAGAATTTATACTCGTCAATAATCATGAATTGACGGCGCTCCTCTTCAGGACGCTCACCATTAAGACGTTCAAAAGAGTCACTCAATCGCTGTGCCTTTTTATTATCTCTCACGAGAACGCCGATATTAGCATCCTTCGGTAATGCACAGATAGCTTCGTAGATATATCGACCCTCAAGGTAGCTATTTCTACAGCCTTTAATGAGAACAGGTTTGCCCTTGCTTTCACTATTGGCACGAGGCAATTCAGTGTAAATAGACCCAACTAGGTCGGGAAACATATTTTGCAAGGTCTTGAAAGCCATCGTAAAAAGCGTCCAGTTGGAGCGATAGTTTTCATAGAAGATGATTTTTAAAGGCTTGAAATCCACATCAAACTGCTTGAGCAAACGGAATGGATCAGACCCACGCCATTCGTAAATTGTTTGGAAATAGTCACCACACAAGAGCACGTGATTATCTTCCCACAGCATTTCAAGAACCTTGTACTCCAGTACGCCCGTATCTTGCATTTCATCTACAGAGATATAGCTGTAACGACTGCGCCAGCGCTCACGAACTACAGGGTCTTGGAATAGGCGATGAACACCGCAGATCAGATCCGTAAAATCTAGGCCATGCACGGAAGCTAGGCTTTCATCATAAGCGGCAATCCATTCGTGACCATGGTTCAAGAAATCATTGAGTTCACTATAGAGGACATTGCCAAAGCTGGAGAATTGCTGCTCAATGGCTTCACGTTGTTCCTTCTGCAAGCGTTCGATGGTCCGCTTGTAATCGCCTATGAGATCATTAGAATAAAATCCATATAAAGAACGATATTCTTTCACCATGGATATAATATTAGCAAAGGACATTTCTCGCAATTTACCAGGACGGTACGGTTCAGATAGTTCCTTGCAGTCTTCTTCGTCAAAGATGGTCACGTCCGTGTACAAGCTTTCGTTGCGCTTTCCCTCTTGTTGGAGAATGAAAAAGCAAAAGCTGTGGAATGTACTAACCTCCACAGCCTTTGCAGGACTGCCTACGAGCGATTGAATGCGGTCTTTCATCTCATTTGCGGCCTTGTTCGTAAAGGTCATGCACAAGATATTCTCCGCCTTCGCATAGCCACCCTCGATGAGATGAGCCACCCGATAAGCAAGTGTATTCGTTTTTCCCGTCCCAGCGGACGCTAACAAGAGGATATTCTGTTCCACTTCATCAATAACGCGTTGTTGTTCACGATTGATAAGCATAAAGACCTCCTGTTATAAAATGCCGTAATATATAGCAGCTAAAACCATAGGAATAGGACCTAAAATTGCTGTTAATGCCCAAATACCAACTCCAATATCCATTGGAATCTCCAGTATATGAACACATACCCAGTAGGTTAAAACCCCAGTTACAACATTCATAGCCACCCGTTTAATGGTGAAAAATGCTACCTTGAAAGCAATGTAGGCTACAGCAACGGAAATAACCGCCGATATAATCGGTGATGCTAATAAAGCTCCCATATTATCCTTTCATTTCTTGACGGTTCACTACGGCACCGCCTAGCGTTAATTCATCGGCATATTCAATATCGCCACCCACAGGAACACCGCGGGCAATGCGCGTCACCTTAATGCCACTTGGACTTAATAAGCGCGCCAAATAAAGCGCAGTTGCTTCCCCTTCTACATCTGGGTCTGTAGCGAGGATAACCTCTTGTACAACGCCATCGCGAAGACGAGCAATCAATTCTTTTACGCGAATATCATCGGCACCGATGCCCTCCATAGGGGACAAGGCACCTTCCAATACATGATACAAGCCCTTATAATCACCACTGCGCTCAATAGCAATGACATCGCGAGATGTTTCAACAACCATAATCGTCGTTTGATCGCGATTTGGATTGCTACAGAATTCGCAAGGATCTTGAGCTGATAAGTTAAAGCAAATAGAACAGTGACGCGTAGCCCCCTTCGCTTCTACGATGGTTTCCACGAGGCGGTCTACCTCTTCCTTCGGCATTTCTACCAAATGATAGGCCAAGCGTCTAGCCGACTTGGAGCCGATCCCCGGTAAGCGGCGCAGCTGTTCTACGAGCCGTTCTAAAGCGTTTGTCATTTAGAATAAACCTGTTGGCAAGTTAAGACCACCAGTTACCTTGTCCATTTCTTGAGCCAAGAGGTCGTCCACTTTTTTACTAGCTTCGTTTACCGCAGCCATTACCAAGTCTTCTAACATTTCTACATCTTCAGGATCAACAGCTGTAGGGTTTAATTTCAAAGACTCGATGATTTTTTCGCCGTTCATCACAACTGTTACAGCTCCGCCACCTACGGAAGCTTCTACTGTGCGAGTTTTTAACTCTTCTTGCATTTTCTTCATATCTGCTTGCATTTTTTGAACTTTTTTCATCATGCCAGTCATATTGCCCATACCTTTACCAAACATTGTATTTCCTCCTTTTAGGACATCGTCCTATACTAATATTCTAAGTCCATATCATTAATACTCTATGACATAGGTTTATAACATATGTGTCACCTAATAGCCCGAAAGCCAAAAGTTATTATATAACAATTACTTTTTTATCTATTCTTCAATGACCTCGACTATGATGTCATGGTCTTCAGATAGTTTTTCTAATGTTTCTGCCAATAAAGGATTGTTTCGTTCCTCTTCTGTCATATGCTCTGGATCCCATGCGTATTCACGAGCCACCGTAACGCTATCGATAGCCTCTATTTCAATAGGTGCTGGTGAAAGCATAGCATTTCCATCACCTTGCTGTGGGGTTACCTCACGAGGTTCACCCCCATCAGACTTTGGGACAGCTTCCACCTCGATATGTGCACCACTATCCATAGGGCGCTCTAACACTTCGCCATCCTCGCTGATAACAGTCACACTATCTAATGGATGTGGTGGCATATTATCTAAAGATGATACATAAGAACCCTCCATATCATCTACAGGCACATCATCAAAGGAATGAACTGGAATATCATCCCCTTCAATAGAACCCGCTAGAGACTCAATAGGAATCTCCCCATCTGGAACTTGAGTAGACGGAGTACCATCAAAGGATGTAATCGGCACATCATCACCGGATGCTGGCTCTGTTTCTACTCCAGTACCTAGTGCAGTTTTTAATGAAGCATCTGTTGTAGCTGTATTCGCACTACCACTAGTAGTAGCATTGGCAACAGCACCAGCGGTTTTCTTAGCTAAGAATTCCATAGCCGCAGCTTTAGCCGCGTCCACGGCTGCAGAATCAAACTTACTCTCTTGAGGATCATTGGTTAAATCCATTTGTGTCGGTTGCGCACCAGAGGTCGTCTTTACGTCAACCATCGGTTCTTGTGGCCGTTGGGGTGCTTTTACTTGGCGTTGTGTGGTGCTACCAGCAGCCTTTTTATAGTCTTTATAAACTTGCGTGAGGGCATCCACGATTTCTACGTGTACTGCATAGCCCAGTGTATAGGTGAAAGCATCAGTCGCTTCAGCCAAGTTCACTTCATTGGTCATCACATTGAGATGCAATGTATTTTTAAAGGCCATGACCGCCTTGCTTTGGTCTACATATACAAGTTGACCTTGACCAATAACGGTAGAGGTCATATTGCGATTGCTATCCTTCAAGTATTTAATCACATTGGCTTGTATATTGCGATACTCTTGAGCAGATAAGATTTGTTCACTAATGATGGCCTGTGTACTAACACCTTTTTTAGCACGACCTTTAGCTTGGTTTCTTGTAGGTTTTAGGGAATCCGTGTCCCCATTATTTGGCGGTGGCGCCATGCCAACCCCGCCCATCGGTGGCGGAGCCATGCCCACTCCATTCATCGGAGGAGGTGTACTACCTGGTGCTCCCATCGGTGGAGGCGTCATACCTACCCCATTCATAGGAGGCGGTGTCATCCCCACACCACTTGATTGCGGCACTGCATCAATAGTAGTATTTTGAGTGCTACTCATTGGGGCATTCTGTGTAGTTACAGTAGTATCAACAGATACAAAACTATTCGCATAGCCACCTTGTGGTGGTACAAATGCATTGGCACCATATGTTGTTGGAGCTGCTACGGGGCCTCGTTGTTCCAATTGAGCCATGCGGTTCAATAATTCGTTTCGTTCAGATCGCTCGGCACTTTCTAGAGCATATACACGGTCTTCTAAGCTTTCATCAACAGAACCTAATTTAGCACAAAGCACGAGTAGGCCCATTTCAATGATGGTTCGCGGATTATCCACTTGTTTCGCATCATTCATGATGGATTGAGCACTGCGCACATATTGGTTAAGTTCATTGAAATCAACAGTATTGGCCTGAGCTAGGAACTCATCCTTAAAGGCGTCATATACCTTGAGCTCATCCGCATCAAGAGCCACCTTACC
>CAKQBP010000101.1 GCA_934216375.1 uncultured Veillonella sp. | reverse complement strand
ACTAAAACTAATGATAGTTTAGAGAGAGGTAAGGATGAGTTTTATCATAGCGAAAAATTACAGAGTACTAAAACTAACGTGTTAAACGACCATACAACAGTATTGTTTTATCATAGCGAAAAATTACAGAGTACTAAAACTAATCATAAGGGGCACCTTTCCTGCTCTACGTTTTATCATAGCGAAAAATTACAGAGTACTAAAACTCTGGCGAACAGTCTTATCAATGGCGATAGGTTTTATCATAGCGAAAAATTACAGAGTACTAAAACTAACGGAATGGTATTTGCTTCTACTTATACGTTTTATCATAGCGAAAAATTACAGAGTACTAAAACCAAGCTGCTTGGTGAATTCGCCCCTACGAGGTTTTATCATAGCGAAAAATTACAGAGTACTAAAACCCGCAACTAGCGAGGTGTGTTCTAAAAACCGTTTTATCATAGCGAAAAATTACAGAGTACTAAAACCATAGAGCTTCCTAGCACGTGGCTCTAATGGTTTTATCATAGCGAAAAATTACAGAGTACTAAAACCTCAACAACGAAGTTAAGCACTTTTGTAGCTTTTCGCTATAATAAATCAATAACAAAAAGAGCACAGATCATAAGACCTGTGCTCAAAATTCCACACAAAAAACATTAGTAATATGTACTACTAACAAAATTTACATATACTATTGTTAATAACTACTTGATAGTAGTGATTTCGACATAAAGTCTTATTTTAGTAGATTCTGTAACCTTTCGCTATGGTAAAATCTAATTACATAATATATCAGTATTACTTATATGTCAATACTTTCTAATTTTTATTCATCAATTTGTTTTATCTTTAATCAAACAACTATAATAACCCTATTATTTTTCTATTAATAGTAGAATTCTAATAAGAATAAAGAGGAAAAGGACACAAATAAATTGTGTCCTTTGATTTCGGCACAAGGCCCTACCTTAATAGATTCTTACGAGTATTAAGGCGAAACTGCAGCTCTATCCTACTGGTGCGCCTAGAGGGAATCGAACCCCCAACCTACAGTTTAGGAAACTGACGCTCTGTCCGGTTGAGCTATAGACGCATGTACACTTTATTATATCGTTTTTAATAAAGTATACGCAAGGCGTCCTTATTGCTATAGATAGCAGTTATTAGCTCATTGTTATAAACATTGGTTAATAGCTAATTGCTATAGTCGTCACTTATAAACTTATTGTTGTAGGTATTGGTTATTCACTTGTTTTTGTTCTTCTGGGCTGAGGTTTTGATAGCCTTTTGCCAATGCACTTACCCAAGATCCATAGGCAGGGTTTGGGAATACGACAAAGGTAGTACCAAAGTCTTCTTTATGAGCATCGATGATGCCATTTCTTTCAGCTAAAGTCTTGCCTTTTGTACCGATTGGAAAATCACCGGCGTTATCGCCCATGTATACAACGACATAATATTTTTTGGCAATCATATCAAAGCGAGGTTGTTTGTCAGAGTCTTTTTCGAATAGTAGTACATGGTCTTTATCAACAGATGGGAATCCTAGTTCTTTAAAATTCTGTATCGTTACGTCAAGGTTTACAGGTGCGTAGCGATTTGAAACATAGAAGATTTCTACCCCTTGTTTATGAACTTCATTTAAAAATTCAACGGCTCCAGGCATGGCTTGCGATTTTCCTTGATGCACGGCTTGACGCCACCAAGGAGCATCAAAACGACCATTACCGTTTGCTATACTTTCACCCATCAACTTGGTATTATCCACTACAGTTTCGTCCGCATCAAGAACGATAGCTAAAGGTTTTCTTTGATGAGATGGATCAGTAACGGCCATCTTAACGGCATTCATTGCCACATTATACCCTTGATACGCCAGCGCTCTGTACTCCGCAGAGGTGCGCATCCATAACAGCCCCATCGTCTCTGTGTCAGCTTGGTACTGCTGCTTTTGCTTGAGTGCTGCCTGTTCAACCTGTGTTGCCGCATCATTCGCCGATTCACTATTAACTACCGCATTATTAGCTACTGTATTATTTGCTGCAGCACTAGCTACATCATTCTTAGCTGCTGTAACAGTAACAGGTTGAGCTGGTTGAGCCTGCGTTACAACAGCAGCAGAAACAGGGCTATTTACTTTCACCGTCTCTGGAGAATTCGCCTGTACTACAGAACCCACACAAAGGCTTCCTCCAATGCAAGCCACCGCCACATACCATGCCAAACTACTAGATTTCATAATTGCCTCCTATTCACATATAACATTACGTGCAACTTTAATACATCATATAACTCTACATAATTATACTAAAATTCTTCTGAAATTTGTATATTTTAACACAGTAAAAGGGCCCTTGCTACACATCTTTGATGATTCTTAACTTAGATGTGATTAGCAAAGGCCCTTTAAAGGGTTTTATTTGTTTATAAGATAATTGGTATCAGTGTATAAAACTTTTGTGTGAATTTAGATTTTTTATAGATTTGTATTTTATATAAGTGTAAGAGAGTTATTAGTTAAGAAAGTTCTTTTCAATCGTTAGTCTTGTTTAGATTAACTGTCTTTTCTGTTGTTTAAATAGGATGTATTCCCTTATTTTACATCACTAAAGTCAATGTCCATACCCAATGCTTTAGCAACGCCTTCACCATAAGCTGGATCACATTGGTAGCAATGTTTTGCATGACGTTCTTTGATAAAATCAGGTACACCATTCATAGCCGCTGCGGTGTTATCAAACAATGCTTGTTGTTGTTCAGGGCTCATGAGGCGGAACAATTTACCTGGTTGTGTAAAGAAGTCAGAGTCGTCTTCATAGAAGTCATATTGGTAAGCTGGACCAGATACATTGAGAGGAGGATTTTTAAATTCTGGTTGTTCAGCCCATTCACCAAAGCTATTAGGAGCGTAGCCAATTGTAGACCCATGGTTTCCATCTATACGCCCTTGACCATCGCGATGATAGATATTTACAGGGCATTTAGCGGCATTAACAGGGATTTGATAATAATTTGCCCCTAGACGATAGCGTTGCGCATCGGCATAAGAGAACAAACGACCTTGAAGCATTCTATCAGGAGAGAAAGAGATACCCGGAATAATTGTAGTCGGTGCAAAGGCCGCTTGTTCTACATCTTGGAAATAATTTTCTGGATTGCGATTAAGTTCCATCACACCAACTTCAATCAATGGGAATTCGTCATGATACCATACTTTTGTTAAATCGAATGGATTGTATGGCATATTGTTAGCTTGCTCTTCGGTCATCACTTGGATGCATAATTTCCATTTAGGGAAATCGCCTTTTTCAATAGCCTCAAAGAGATCACGTTGGTGACTTTCACGGTCATTAGCTACCACATTAGCCGCCTCAGCGTCGGAAAGATTTTCAATCGGCTGTTGGCAAACCCAATGAAATTTAACCCATACGCGCTCATCGTCTTCGTTGATAAGACTGTATGTATGACTGCCAAAGCCATGCATTGTGCGGTAGGATTTAGGAATACCACGGTCACTCATGACAATTGTTACTTGGTGAATCGCCTCTGGCAAGCTAGTCCAGAAGTCCCAGTTTGCTGTCGCATCGCGAAGATTTGTTTTCGGATTCCGTTTTACAGCGCGGTTCAAATCAGGAAATTGCAATGGATCGCGGATAAAGAATACCGGTGTATTGTTACCTACGAGGTCCCAGTTTCCTTCTTCCGTATAAAATTTTACAGCAAAGCCACGAATGTCGCGTTCTGCATCGGCCGCACCACGCTCACCGGCAACGGTGGAGAAACGCACGAATAACGGCGTTTGCTTGCCTACTTCAGAGAAAATTTTTGCTTTCGTATATTTTGTAATGTCATTGGTTACTGTGAAAGTACCAAATGCACCGGATCCTTTAGCATGCATACGGCGTTCAGGAATCACTTCGCGCTCAAAATGAGCTAATTTCTCCATGAGCCAAACATCTTGCATCAATACAGGACCACGTTTACCTGCTGTAGCAGAGTTGCGATTATCTGGTACGGGAGCGCCAAAGGCGGTTGTTAGTTTCTTTTCATTATTCATGTTACAAACTCCTACTTAGAGATCAAAATGAAAGTAATTTACTTTACATAATTTTTAAATCATATATCTCAATTACAATAAAAATTATTAACAGATAATTATTATCCATTAATATGTAATTAGAATAGCACAAATTTTTTAACAGAACAACCCTAAACCTTTATAAATCTTGTATACACGATATCATTTGTAAAGCATAAATGAGAATTCACAGTATTGTATATACTAGTTATACTTACATACGTCTACTTCCCAACCTGAGCAAAACAAAAAACACCTTGCTTCTACCAACGTGTAGATCACAAGGTGCTTTCATTCAATTTATGCCGGACGACTCCAGTCGACTTGTACGTCGATTGCTTCCCACATGCGTGTCAAAGCTAATTTAAAGTTATCCAAAGATTCTAATGGTTTTACGGTCAATCGTTCATACGTATCAAGACCTGTAGCATGCTCGATAGCATGTTCATTATTTAAGTAAGCGATTACCTTATCAACCCACTCTTGTTCAGGTAAATCTACGGACACTGTTTTTGTTTCTGTATCATAGGACAAGAAACCATTGCTGTTTACGCCATAATGAATGGCCACACGAAATAAACTCATATCTATACCTCTCTTGCGGTAATTTATTAACACTACACCCATATTGTAACACGAATAATTATATTAGCGAAAGTATTCAATATAATCTTTATAAGTCCTTTTTGACGGTCTTTTTAGGTCCTTCAATAGATGGGTGTGTATCTGCAATTGTAGACCGATTAGCCTCTTTAGTTGAGACTACATCAACATTAATAGACTCCCCATCCTCTTGATCAGGCTGTGCATCCACTGCCGCTTTCAACTCTGACCGTTTTCTGCGTATTCCATTGTCTCCGTGAAAGCGTTGCCATAACGCCCCACTCATGACAGCGGTTTCACCAAATTTAGACTCTAAGGAGTCTAACACACTAGATAGCTTATCCTCTGTTTTATCCTGTTGGGATTCAAAGAGACTGTCCTGCATAGGAACCTTCTCATCGAGACCACTCACAGTAAGGCCTAATAAACGGATAGGACCCGGCGGATCCATAAAAGTAATCTCACTGGAACTACTATATTTAGAACCAATATGGTTAGAACGATTATCTTTAGAACTACTATATCTAAAATCAGTAGATTTCACTTTCATAGTTGCCCCTAGTGCTTCTACGTCTTTCTTTGTACCTTTCGGATTCTTACTCGTTTTATCTTGCATGAGCTTATTCCATAAGAGCAGCGCAGTTTCAAAAAATACATGCTCATAATCTGATGGCGTATCTAGCCGCTTCTGCCGTGATACGGTAGTGAAATCATCATACCGAACCTTGATAGATACAGTATGCCCATAAAGGCTACGTCTCCGAAGCCGTTTCGATAAACGGTTTGCAAAGTACCTAAATTCTAATTCGATAGCACGGCCCTCTGTGAGATCTTCTTCATAGGTTTCCTCAGCTCCAATC
>CAKQBP010000100.1 GCA_934216375.1 uncultured Veillonella sp. | reverse complement strand
CGAGAAGGTATTGAGCGTGCCCTTGAAGGGGAAAATATTGCATTTACTCATAGTGATACATGGATAGCAAAGCCGAACACTGTCGTTATTTTAAAAGGATTATTAACAGATGGTTTTGAATTGCCCAATAGTCATTTAGTAGTAGTCGTAGAAGGCAATATTTACGGACAACAAAAGCGCAAGCTTCGCACCAAACCTAAAAAGGGCCAAGAAATCAATTATTTCACGGATTTAACCCCTGGTGACTATGTTGTACATAGTATGCACGGTATCGGTAAGTATATTGGCCTTAAAACGATAGAAACGGAAGGCATCCATCGGGACTATATTGAAATCGCTTATGCTGGAACGGATAAATTGTTCTTACCTGCAAATAATTTAGATCAGTTACAAAAATACATCGGCAATGAAGGTGATGTGCCTCGTATTCATAAGATGGGTGGCCGTGACTGGGCTAAAGTTGTTACAAAGGCAAAAAAATCCATTGATGATTTGGCAGATAAGCTCGTTGAGATATATGCACAACGAGAAATCACAGAAGGCTTTGCATTCTTGCCGGATCAACCATGGCAGCAAGAGTTTGAAGATGCGTTCCCATATGAGGAGACGGAAGACCAGTTACAGGCTACGGCGGAAATTAAAGAATCTATGGAACGACCTGTTCCTATGGATCGCCTGCTCGCTGGTGATGTAGGCTTTGGTAAAACGGAAGTGGCTATGCGTGCCATTTTTAAGGCCGTTATGAGCGGTAAACAAGTAGCGGTACTTGTACCGACCACGGTATTAGCACAGCAACATTTCCAAACCTTTTTAAATCGATTTGCTCCATTTGGGGTTAAAGTAGATGTACTCAATCGATTCCGTACTACATCAGAGAAAAAGCAAGTTCTTAAAGGTGTAGAGGATGGTTCCATAGATGTCCTTATTGGGACCCATTCATTGCTCAACAAAAAGGTTGTCTTTAAGGACTTAGGGATGCTCGTAGTAGATGAGGAGCAACGCTTTGGGGTAGCACAGAAAGAAAAGTGGAAAGAGTGGGCTAGCAATATCGATGTACTCACCTTGAGTGCTACACCGATTCCGCGGACTTTACATATGTCCCTCGTTGGCGTTCGAGAAATGTCTGTTATCAATACTCCGCCAGAGGAGCGCTTGCCTGTTCAAACCTATGTGGTGGAATACGATATGAATCTCATCGCAGATGCTATCAAGCGAGAATTGGCGAGGGGCGGACAGGTTTACTTTGTATATAACCGTGTTGCATCCATTAATCATATGGGAGAACTATTAGAATCCGCATTGCCTGGCTTGCGTTATGCCATTGCTCATGGACAGATGACAGGCCGTCAAATTGAGGAGATTATGACTGATTTCTATGAAGGTCATTATGATGTGCTCTTGTCCACGAGTATCATTGAAACCGGCTTAGATATTCCTAACGCCAATACTATCATTATTTATGATGCGGATCGTTTAGGTTTATCTCAGCTATACCAAATGCGAGGGCGTGTAGGCCGTTCTCGTAGACGTGCTTATGCATACTTTATGTATCGGCCAGATAAAATACTTTCAGAGGCAGCTGAAAAGCGTTTGAAAGCTATAGAGGAGTTCACTGAGCTCGGCGCAGGATTTAAGTTAGCCATGCGAGATTTAGAGATTCGCGGTGCCGGTAATCTATTAGGTTCACAGCAACATGGTAATATCGCATCTGTCGGCTTTGGCATGTACGTGAGTATGTTAGAAGAGGCGATTGCAAAGGCTCAAAATAAAGAAGTTGAGCGAGATGTATCCATTGATCCAGCTATCGACTTAGAGGTAGATGCGTTTATTGACGATGCGTATATCAAAGATAGTGCTCGTAAGATTTCTGTATACCAACGATTGTTACATATTAAATCTAAAGAGCAACTCGACGATATGACGGATGAGCTCATTGATCGCTTCGGTACACCAACCGATCCAGTAGACCGTTTGTTGCGCATTGCTCAAATTAAGGAGCAAGCACGTCTACTGGGCATTAAGAGTATCGTCCGTAGAGATAAACAGCTTACGATCCATTGGCATGATGACTCTAAAATGGCCGATTGGGATATGGGGGCTGTACCAGAAGATTTATGGAAAAAAATGAAGTTTATGGATACCAAACCAGCCACATTATATGTGAGTCTTAATGGTATGAAAGGTTCTATTTTGACCATTACGGAAGCGGTGATAAAGGCTCTTAGCCACAAGTCACCGACTAAGGAGGGCCTATGAATCGATTTTTAAAGGGTGCCATGATTTTAACCTTAGCCGGTATTATCGTGAAGGTCATCGGTGCGTTTAGTAAAGTTCTTATCGCACGGATTTTAGGTGGTGAAGGGATTGGTCTATATATGATGGCCTATCCAATCTATCAAATTATCGTTAGTATTTCTGCTGCAGGTATTCCTGTAGCCATATCTATTATGATTGCGGAAAAGCTTGCTAATGATGATATGCGAGGCGTACAACAAGTATTTTTTGTATCATTAAGGGTACTCGCTATATTAGGCCTTGTATTTAGTTTGGCTTTATATGGTAGTGCACAATGGCTCGTAGATAATCAAATCATCACTGATTCACGCGCTTTAATTGCTATTCAATTATTATCTCCAGCTATTTTTGTAGTGACTATCCTAAGCTGTTTTAGAGGGTATTTCCAAGGTTTCCAATACATGGTACCTACCGGTACGAGTCAAGTATTTGAACAGATCTTTCGCGTATCATCTATGGTAGGTTTGGCATACTACTTCATTGATCGAGGACTTCATTTGGCGGCAGGTGGTGCGACCTTTGCTACATTCCCAGGCGTATTGGCGGGGTTACTTGTATTAATTTATTTTTACTACCGACAACGCAATATTCGGGAAAAAATGCTTTCACAACAGAATCCTAATGCCATTTGTGAAAGTAACGGCATCGTAGTTAAACGATTGTTTAGTCTTGCCATACCGGTTTCTATGGCGAATATTATGCTTCCTATGGTATCACTCATTGATACATTTATCGTCCCAAAACGATTGATGGATATTGGATACTATCTCAATGAAGCAACCACACAATTTGGTTATCTGACGGGTATGGCAACATCTCTGATTGGGTTGCCGATCATTCTAACTACATCCTTAGCCGCTAGTCTTGTACCAGCCGTATCTGAGGCACATACTCAAGGTGATGTACATCGCATCGTGAAACGGGCGGAAACGGCGATTAAAATTGCTAATATGTTTACGATTCCAGCCTGCATTGGACTTTGTGTACTAGCTACGCCAATATCACAACTAATATATGCAACACCTCATGCAGGACCCGTTATTGCTGTTATTAGTTTGAGTATTGTGTTCCTTGGTTGGCAACAGATTACTGCAGGTGTTTTGCAAGGGTTAGGAAGAACAATAATTCCTATGGTATCGATTTTTATAGGCTTATTAGTGAAGACATTCTTAGATTATGAATTGACAGGCAGTGTTGAGTTGGGCATTAATGGTGCGGCTTGGGCGACGAATTTAAACTTTGCTATTGCAGCGCTTATTAATTATATTTTTGTAAAAAGATATGTAGGTTCGGTACTGAACACATTAGAGTTATTAAAAATAATAGTATCTGCCATGGCCATGGGCGGTGCTACACAAGTCATCTATGTGAGCATTGTTGATTTATTAGGCAATGGTGGCGCTGTGGCTGCAGCAATTGTAGTGGCTATTTTTGTATATGGTTTATCGTTATGGCTTACTAAAGCTGTCGTAAAAGATGATATATACCATTTCCCAATCATAGGCAAGCGCTTACAAGCTCGACGCAATAGGGAGGAAGCAAAGCTATATGAAGAACAATATTGATATTCAACCTTTAGTCGATGTAGTGAAAACTTTGCGTGCACCAAATGGCTGTCCTTGGGATCAAAAGCAAACGCATGAATCTTTACGTCGCTATTTTATAGAGGAAACTTACGAAGTGGTAGATGCCATTGATAATAAAGATATGCCGAATCTTCGTGAAGAGTTAGGTGATGTATTATTGCAAGTTGTTTTTCACAGTCAATTGGCAGAGGAGGCTGGTCATTTTACACTTCAAGACGTAATTAATGATGTCGCTGAAAAAATGATTCGTCGTCATCCTCGTGTTTTTAACCCTGAAAATGATGAAAAGTCATACACTTGGGATGAATTAAAGGCACAAGAAAAGAAAAATATTCAAAATTCTGTGCTGGATGGTGTATCGAAAAGTTTACCTGCTTTAATGGCGGCTTATAAGCTCCAAGAAAAGGCTGCAAAGCTAGGATTTGACTGGGATGAGCTTGATCCTGTTTGGGCTAAAGTTTCCGAAGAAATGGGGGAATTTAAGGAGGCTATTGATCAAAATGATAGAGAAAATATGGAAAAAGAAGCAGGAGATGTGCTTTTTTCCTTGATTAATCTATTCAGATGGTATAAAATAAGCGGTGAAAATGCACTAAATCGCACAAACACAAAGTTCCGACAGCGTTTTTTACATGTAGAAGCTTGTGTTAACCAAAGCGATCGCTCATGGGAAGACTTTTCATTAGCTGAGCTCGATGCTTTTTGGGAGGAGGCTAAAGTGCAGGAAAAGTAACCTAGAGGTTTATACACTTCTAAGGTATTGTAATTTTAAGGAGGTTCTGTCATGAACAAAACAGAATTAATCGCAAGTGTTGCACAAAAAACTGAATTAACTAAAAAAGATGCTGAAAAAGCAGTAAAAGCTGTATTTGACACAGTAGCTCAAGAATTAGCAGCTGGTGGTAAAGTACAAGTTATCGGCTTCGGTACTTTCGAAGTTCGTGAACGCGCAGCTCGTGAAGGCCGTAATCCACAAAACGGTAAAACTATCACAATTGCAGCTTCCAAATCTCCTGCATTCAAAGCTGGTAAAGGTTTGAAAGAACAAGTTAATGCTGCAAAAGCTAAAAAACGTAAAAAATAATCCATATTGGATATGAAAGAGACCTTTCGAGGTCTCTTTTTTTTATCTATTTATGGTATAATGCACAGAGAAAGGGTGCACTATGAATAACGAAACATCACGGAAGGTTCTCATCGTGTCCGCCTCTATTGGGACAGGACATATGCAGGCCGCAAGAGCCATAGAAGAATATTGGAAAGAGAAAGAGCCACACGCATCGATTACTCATGTGGACTTTTTAGATACAGAAACCATGTCTGTAGAGCATTTAATTAAGGGGACGTATATCAAGATGATCGACGTGTTCCCCATGCTATACGATATGATTTATCGCGTATCAAAAGGGGAGCGACGGGGGACTATTTTGCAAACTGCATTATCGTATATCCTTAAAAGTCGTATGCTCAAGCTTGTTCAACAAGAACAGCCAGATGTGATGGTCTTTACCCATCCATTTCCATGTGGGGCTGCGTCTATTTTGAAGCGCCAAGGTCATATTGATGTGCCATTGGTAGCGATTATGACGGACTTTAGCAGCCATCAATTTTGGCTCTATCCGCAGATTGATACGTACTATGTAGCGACCGAGTCTATGGTTACTGAAATGGTATCCGCC
>CAKQBP010000099.1 GCA_934216375.1 uncultured Veillonella sp. | reverse complement strand
AGCGTATATATTCATGTAAATACGCTTCTTTTTCTTTTAGCTGATCTTGTAATGTAGTAATTGGAAGTACTGCCATTTCTGCAGCATGGCTAGGCGTAGCCCCGCGTGCATCAGCTACATAATCACATAAGGTGTAATCTGTTTCATGACCTACCGCCGAAATGATCGGTGTATGAGCATTATAAATTGCCTCTACAACAGCTCTATCATTGAAACACCACAAGTCCTCCATAGATCCACCGCCACGACCAACAATGATGACATCAACATCTGGATCAGCATCTGCCGTAGCAATTCCTTTTGCTATAATTGGGCCTGCGGTACTACCTTGTACAGGAACGGAAAACAATTTAAATTGAACTAGTGGATTGCGTTGTTTACTAACATGTAGAATATCATGTAATACAGCACCAGATTGGGATGTAATAATACCAATGCAACTCGCCATATAGGGTAAACCCACTTTATGGCTATCATCAAAGTACCCCAAAGCAGTTAACTCTCGTTTTAGAGCATCAAATTCAAGCTGTAACGGACTTTTAGCACCTATCTGCATATCTGATGCAATGAGATTTAAACGGCCCATTTTATTGTAAAAGTTAACAGATGCTTTTACAGTTACTAATAAACCATTTTGAATGGCATTAGCTAGTCCCTTTTGTATGACTGTACTAGACCACATTGTCACATCAATAGCAGATTCCTCATCTTTTAAAGAAAAATACATATGACCACTACTATGACGTTTTGCATTAATAATGGTACCACTTACATATACATTCTTTAATAGATATTCACGATCTAAAGTACGTTTTATGAGATTGTTTAATTGTGTAATGGTTAATACATTCACGATTATCCTCTAGATTTTTGTAAATAAGCAGCACCAAAAGCATTACCTGTGGCATTATCAACAGAGAATTGTGGTTGCGCCACATGTAATTGGAGATGATTTCGTTTACAATAGGTTTCCATCCGCTTACGAAGTAAACTATTGCTCATCACACCACCTACAGCAATGAGTGCACGTACAGATTTCTCTTTAGTATGATAAGTAATCATTTTTTCTAGAGCATTTCCAATGGAAGTAAAAACAGCTCTAGCTAACTTAGATTTATCTATATCACTCATAGCGTTATTTATACGCCGCATAGCAGCACTACAAGGACCGGCAAAGCTAATCCATCCGTCTTTTACAGATGATGGCAATGGTTCATATTCTGTAGTTTGTAATGCTAATGCCTCTAAATGTTTACCTGCAGGAAATGGTAAACCCAACGCGACACCTATGCGATCAACATATTGTCCACCTTGCAAATCTTTAGAACCGCCAACAATCTGAGATTCAAAAATCCCTTCACCTTGATAATGACAATATACTAGCTCTGTAGTACCACCTGACAGATGTAATGCCAAAAATGGATCCGTCGGGATATGTGCTAAATCTCTCAGTGCAGCTAATATATGATTTTCTTGATGTGCAAAAATATGTAAAGGCACATTCATAAGATGACTCAAGGTTTGCCCCTGTCCTAACCCGACCATAAAGGCAGGCATATAAGAGCGTTCTTCACGGCGCGGAAAGCCACTAACACCTATACCGCTAATTGGTACCTGAGGCAACTCTGACATTAACTTAGGCAATGCCTTTGTATGCTGAAAGACCATATTTGATTGTTGTAGTCCTCGCTCACCTAGTTTTACCTCTAAGATTTTACGTGCTTCCCCTACTATGTGAAAGTCGCTATCTACAATGGCACAACTTGTAGTGTAACAACTCGTATCAAGGCCTAAGTAATATCGTTTCATTATTTACTCTTATTATATGCGTCTAAGATTGCATTAATTAATTTATAAGATGCATCAGAGCCAAACTCTTTAGCTAATTGAATGGCTTCATTAATAGCAATAGATGGCTCTAAAGGTTTCACTTTATTGGTCATTTCCCAAACAGCAATACGTAAGATAGAACGATCCACCTTATCTAAATTTGCTACTTTACGAGATTTACAGAATGGCTGTAATGTAGCATCAATTGCTTCAACATTTGATAGTACACCCTCTATAATACTATTTGCATATGCTTTATCCATTGCTTTATGAATGTTTCCTTCGGGAAATTGAACATCATTTTGATCAGTATGAAATTCATTGGCATATAACATTTGGAATGCGTATTGACGAGCCTCTCGCCGATTTCGCTTAGTTACCATGTAAAACTGGCTCCTTTTCTTTTACAATACCTTCAATATGCACATCAACCTTAATATGATCAAGATCTAGCATATTTTTTAAGGTTTGTTTGATTTCTAATTGCAATTGTTTCGATAATTCAATGAGATTATATCCATACAATGCTTTAATATAAATGTTAATTTCAATAAAACCTTTACGATGCTTTACATTGATACCAGGTAAGCTACGCTGACCAAAAGCATGGGTAATACCCTCTACCAACTCATCATAAAATCGTGGGCTTAAAGAATGAATACCAGGAATGGTTCCTAAAGTTTTTGTTGCTACATCAATGATAACAGAATCTGCAATATCAATGGTATCCGTGTCTAAACCATAATTTAATTGATTATCTGAACTCATAGAGATACCTCCTATGGCTGTTGAGGTGTTACTAAATCATCAAAAATAATGTCTTGTACAACTACATCAATAGTTTGAACCTCAATTTCTGTATAAGAGACTAAAGCAGTTTTAATGCGCTCTTGTAGACGTAAAACAACATCAGGAATACGATATCCATACTGAATGCACACATATAGTGTAACTGATATTGCTCCTTCATCGTTAAAGGATATCTTAACACCTTCATGATCGGATTTACGTCTAAAAAAAGTGTTAACGCCATCATTAAAGGTGGAACTCATATGATGAATTCCCTTTGTGTCAAGCGCTGTCATTGTTACAATTGTAGCATATACATCATCGTTAATCTTAATCTTACCCGACTCTAGTTCAGTATTTTTCTTGGTCATACTGGCCTCTTTCAAAAAAAGCACCTGTCCCTATATATAATTACATAGACGACAAGTGCTTACAGTGCAAATGTTACGATATATGGGGAATAAGATTCCTTGAAAAGATCTTGCCCCAATACATATCAATGAGTATTAGGCACGTTCGATGTATTGTCCTGTACGAGTATCAATACGAAGTACATCATCTACTTCAATGAAGAGAGGTACTTTTACAGTGTAGCCTGTTTCTAATACGGCTGGTTTATTACCACCAGTTGCAGTATCGCCACGGATACCAGGATCTGTTTCAACTACGCGAAGTTCAACAGCTACAGGTAAATCGATACCGATTACGATACCTTGGAAGAACATGATGGATACTTCCATATTTTCAAGAAGGAAGTTTTTAGCATCACCTAATTGTTCAAGGGTAAGTTCAACTTGATCATAAGTTTCGTTATCCATGAATGTATAAGAGCCATCAGATTCATATAAGTATTGCATACGACGACGATCAACATGTGCTTTAGGCACTTTTTCACCTGCATTAAATGTACGCTCAACTACAGAACCAGTTTGCAAGTTTTTCATTTTAGTACGTACGAATGCAGCACCTTTACCTGGTTTAACGTGTTGGAAATCTACTACTTGCCATACATTACCGTCGATTTCAACGGTTACACCTGGGCGAAAATCATTACTGGAAATCATCTAACTCTTCTCCTTCTAAATACTTATTTCAATTAACTCTTTTGGACTATGTGTCAACACCTCATAGCCGTCAGATTTGACGATGACACTATCCTCTATTCTCAATCCGATAGTACCTGTTATATAAATGCCAGGTTCTACCGTAATGATCATATTTTCTGTAAATACCGTATCGGATTTAGTATTGGCTACTGGTTCTTCGTGAATCTCAAGACCTACGCCATGTCCAGTACCATGATTAAATTCCTTGGTATATCCATGTTCTTTAATATAATCACGACAAACTGCATCAAGTTCTTTACCAGTAATACCAGCCCGAACTGCAGCTACGCCACGTTTTTGTGCTTCTAAAACTATACCATACAGCTTCTTTTGTAATTCAGAGGCAGGCCCCATTACAATAGTTCTAGTCATATCAGAATGATAACCCTTATATACTGCACCAAAGTCAAAGGTAACAAAATCACCTGCTTCAATGACCTTATCACTGGCTACACCATGAGGCATACTAGAACGATTACCAGAAGCAACAATGGTTGCAAAGGAAGGTTCCTCTGATCCACGTTTTAACATTTCTGATTCTAATATAATGCGCGCTTCGTTTTCTGTCATCCCTACCTTTAGTTGTGGTAGCAAGGCAGCAAAAGCATCATCACCAATTTTAGCAGCTTTACGCAATAAGTCTAATTCGTCTTCACGCTTAACCGCACGTAGTTTTGCAAAATTGATAGATGTAAAATTAAAGCGTTCATCTAATGTATCACATAAAGTTTCATACGTATCCACAGGCATTTGTTTGCCTTCTATACCGAATAAACCTTCGTGAATATGATGTTCATTGAATATATCTACAAGAGTATCCATAACAGTTGTTTCATATTGAATAACTGTGTACCCTTCACATTGTTTTGTTGCTTGTTCAGTATATCTGAAATCAGTAATCATAAAGGCTTTATCTTGAGTAATGATAGCAAAGCCTGTAGTACCAGTAAAGCCTGCAAAATAATGTAGATTTATAGGGCTTATTAAAATGACGCCTGTTAATTCTTGCTCTTTAATATACTGTTGTAGCAGATTTAATCCATTCATAATCTTGCTCCTAGTCTATAAAGTACAATTAATCTTACCATAAAATACCTATATTGAATAGAATTTTATGCTATTTTTTAAAGCCCTCTATCTGTTCAACGGTCAATTCCATTGCAGAACCAACCTCTTCAATGCCACTTAAATCAATATGACCAATCGTAAGACGTTTCAAATATGTTACAGTACCACCTGCAGCACCAATCATGCGCTTAACTTGATGATACTTGCCTTCTTCAATCGTTACATGTACTGAATGTAACGATACAGATTCAATTTCTGCCGGTTTACATTGCGTACCATCTCCAAGAAGAATTCCCTCTTTAATACGTTGTATACCTTCATCAGATAGCGTTCCTTCAAATTCTACGTAATAAACTTTAGGCACATGTTTATTACCATTGATGATAGAGTGTCCCCACACACCATCATTAGTTAATAATAAAAGTCCTTCTGTATCCTTGTCTAATCTGCCTACTGGAACAACTCCCATTTTTATGAATTCTAGAGGGAGTAAATCCATAACAACAGGGTGATTAGAATCTTCTACCGCTGTAACATAGCCCTTTGGCTTATGAAATTTTACATAATATAGTTGAGTAGTACTAACAACCTTACCATCAACAGCAACTATATCAACATCAACATCAATATCAATATGAGTATCTTTTTTCGTTGTTATACTGCCATTGATGGTAACCCTTCTATCCTTTATGATTTGATGGACTTCTTTTCGACTACCATAGGCTTTATTGGCTAATAATTTATCTAGTCGCATTATGTATGACCTTGTAATACATCTACGTG
>CAKQBP010000098.1 GCA_934216375.1 uncultured Veillonella sp. | reverse complement strand
GCTGTATATACTTACATAAAAATAGGTTCCTAATAGTCACCTATATGACCATTAGGAACCTATTTTTTATTTACTTATTTTAATCTTCTCCTTATTCTAAGCCTGTATACCTATCATTGTCAAAATTTCCATTATGATTGGAATTACTACAACAAATAGTATGGTACTAATCATGACTAGACCTGTAGCAAATGGCAAATCAGCTTTTGATTCATTAGCTACAATTGGCAATACTGCAATGACAGGTCCTGCTGATTGTACAACAAAGGTGATGATTGCAATTGGTTCTAGAACTATACCTGCTCCATATTGTAAAACCATAATCAAACAGAACATGATAATCGGGGAAATGACAAATCGTCCTATAATCCCACCGATGGAGTCTTTATTTAAACGCATGCTTTTTAAGCCCGCATCATGAAGTACAATACCTATATAAATCAAGGATAATGGGGTTACCATATCACCTAAGTAATTCAAGGTAGTATGCAAAATTGGAAGTAAAGGAATTTCAAAGAATAAGAAGATTAATGCCACAAAAAAACCTATCAAAGGTGGTGGTAATAACTTCTTCCAATCAAATTTAGGCTTCTTGCTTTTACCTTCAGTAGATACTGAACTATTATTTATACTATCAATCTTATGGGAGCGATTATTAAAATCTACTTCAGAATTTGGCAATGGATCTAGTTCTATAAGGAATACCCCTACCATCCATACGGAAATAGTGTTACCGATGTAATATAACAGAAAATACGGCAGCGCCTCTTGCCCAAAGAGTGCAATTTGCACTGGTAACCCAATAAATAAGCAGTTATCATTTACTACCATATTGATAAAAATACCACGTCGTCCTTTAGGAACTTTCAGCATTTTCATCATAATGAACGCTACAATATATGCAATAACATATGTTAGGACAACTACTAACATGCCATATCGTAAATTCCATATATCTGAAGTATGTAGGTGATGTAATACAGATACAAATACTCCCGCTGGTAATGCAACCGACATGATAAATCGCGATAAATTACCACTAAAGGTAGGGTTAAACATGTCCTGTCCTTTTAATATATATCCTAACAAAATAAGTAGCACAATAGGTATGATACTTTGCAAAGATGTTAGAAAAACCATAGTAAACCTCCCGTACAGTTCATTCGTAGTTTATCATATCATGTTTCGCAATAAACTTATACAACTATATCTTGAAAGAAAATATAGTAAAATGTATCAACTTTAACATATTTTCTCAATTATAAGGCTTATAATTATATCTATTAGTAGAGTTTTTATCCATAAAAATCTGATACACTAACATCAGGTTGTACAGATTTTTACACATATGAGGTGATATTATGACGAAACCATTTATTGGCATATCTGGCAATATCTTACGAGATAATGGTGGTCCTTACGTAGATTTATTGCGTTCTTACGTAAACCAAGACTATCCTCGTTCTATTGAGGAAACTGGTGGCATTCCTGTTATAATTCCGTTTACCCATAATCTTGATGTAGCTCGTGAAACGGTAGCAAAGCTTGACGGCTTATTATTATCCGGCGGTCATGATGTATATCCTCTCCACTATGGAGAAGAACCTTTACAAGGTCTTGGCGATGTATTTCCGGAGCGCGATCAATTCGACTTTGCTTTAATCAAAGCAGCAGAAGAAAAACAAATTCCCATCTTTTGTATCTGTCGTGGCTTACAAATCTTAAATGTATATCGTGGCGGCTCTTTATTCCAAGACTTAAAATATGATCAAAACTGTACAATAAAACACTCTCAGAATCAAACACCTTCTCTTGGTACTCATACGGTAGATATTGAATCAAAATCAAAACTGGCTGGTGCTATAGGTTGCAATACTTGGATTACGAACTCCCATCATCACCAAACAGTTAAAAATGTCGGTAAAGGATTACAGGTTGTAGCAAGAGCTAAGGATGGTACTGTAGAAGGTTTAGAGGATCCAGCCTATCCTTGGTTAGTCGCCTGTCAATTCCATCCAGAAATGATGTCTACAAATGACGAAAATGCAAAACGTTTATTTACTGCATTCGTAAAAGCAACTCAAGAAAATGTAACTAAATAGTAGGAAGATTGTATCATGAAAGAAACAGGAAAATTTGGCTTTTGGAGTATTGTACTCCTAGGAATAAATGGTATTGTAGGAACAGGTATCTTCCTACTACCAAACAAAGCATATTCTATAATTGGTTCCGCTAGCTTAGGCGTCCTGTTATTTGACGCCGTTATCGCAGGTTGTATCGCCCTTTGCTTTGCAGAGGCAGCCAGCCTATTTACACGCAATGGTGGTCCTTACCTCTATGCAAAACATGCTTTAGGTGACTTCTGGGCCTTTGAAGTAGGCGTTTTAAAATGGATCGTCACCGTTATTGCCTGGGCAGCTATGGCCGTTGGTTTTGCTACAGCTTTAGGTGCTGCCGTACCAGCTTTAAGTGGTGATTTTGCAAAGGACGTCATTTCATTTATCTTAATTGTAGGCCTTACGGTTGTAAATATATTTGGTGTTAATGTATCAAAATTCGTTAATAACTTAATTACTATCTCTAAGTTAGTTCCACTTACCCTATTCATTGCAATTGGTATCTTCTTTATTAATGGTACTAACTTTACGCCTGTATTCCCACAAGATACCTATGTAGATGGATCATTTGCACAAGCAGCAGTACTTCTATTCTTTGCGTATACAGGATTTGAAGTTATTGCCATTGCTGCAGAGGATATGAAAAATCCTAAAAAGAATTTACCACGTGCTATTATCATGTGTATGCTTCTCGTATCCGTTCTGTATATGGCAATCCTTGCTGTATCTATTGGCGTACTTGGTACAGATTTAGCAAATACTAAGGCTCCAGTACAAGATGCATTCAATGTGATCGTTGGTCCTATTGGCATGTATATCGTATTAATAGGCACCTTAATCTCTATGGGTGGTATCAACTTTGCTGAAGCTTACTATGCGCCTCGTGTGGCAACATCCATGGCGGAAGATGGTATGCTACCAAGTGCTTTGGCAAAACGCAATCGTTACAATGCACCATATGTAGCAGCTATCGTTACTGCCATTGCCAGTGTATTACTTGCATGGTCTGGTTCCTTTACAACACTAGCAGCCATTAGTGCGGTATCTCGTTTTACACAATACCTACCAACATGTTTGGCTGTTATTATCTTCCGTCGTAAATGGGCAGACAAAGCTCGATCTTATACAATCCCTGGTGGCTACTTAATCCCAGTCATCGCCATTGGCACATCCCTTTGGATGTTAGCACAAGCTCAAACTAACCAATTACTATGGGGTCTAGGCGGCTGTATCGTAATCTTGCCGTTCTACTACTCCTATTGGAAAAAGAAAAAAGCTGGTCTCATTAAAGACCATGATGAAATGTAGTATATTTTCTGAGATACTACCAGTTAAAAGTAATTTGAATTACCTTAAATACATTTATTTTATAGATACTACCAGTTAAAGATATTTATTTTTAACACAGAAAAACTACCAGTTAAACACATTGTACTGTAAGTGGATCTTCAATAACAGACCACCTACTCCGTACGTTGTAAACTTAACTGGTAGTTTTTTATTAGAGCTAATTAAAACAAATCTTCTTCAGTAGTTATTGTCTCGGTTAGTTCTTCTTCGATATAGCCAACTTCATCAGTAACTTCGTCTTCATCGCGTGTGTCGATATAGATACTGATAAGCGCTAATGCTCCCTCTTCATTGAGAGTTGCAATGGCACTCATAGGACCGTAGGTTAAAATAAGACCATCTTCTTCATCACGAATGATATGAGGCACCGCATCAAAGTGTTGGTTCATTAATTGATCAAAATAATCCTCTACATCAAGACCGCTTTCAAGGGTAATAGATTCAGAATCGCCCTTTTGGAATACAACGCGTGTGTCTTCATCGATGTACTGATAGAAATCGTCTACATCAACATTCGCAGTTTCAAGCCACATGCTAAGAGCTGTAATCCAGTCTTTCACAGTGGTTGGTGCAGAAATAAAAGCATATTCGCTTTCATCAGCGCCAAACCGAAGATCATCATACTCAATACTGTAATTCTCCTGACTAGAAACGATACGGTCTACAAGGCCCTCATCATTTACGTCTACAAAAATCATGTACACGTAATTATCGTTACTTTCATAGGAAACGGTTAAACCATGACGACCCTCGTGAAATAGCGCATCCTCCTCATACACATCGGTAATATGCATCACCTTGCACGTAACAGGCACATTATCAGCCTTGATGGACTCAGTCATAGAGAATAAAAACTCGATGGTTTCATTTCGATTGTGCCCAATAATGCCACGACCTGTGGACATGTACTCACAATCTTCACTCAAAATATGTTCAATACCGTGGATATCTGCGGATTCAAGGATGGATTTTATCAATAAAAGAGCTTGTATTTCAGTCATACTATTTCTCCAAATCTTTTTTAACTATATCTTCAATATTAGCAAGATCAACATTTCCCTTGAATTTCTCAGGAATAGTAACCAACTTAACATCAGTTAACATATTACGAAGTTGTTCTTTAGTATAAGACATATTTCTATTATAACTCAATATACTAGTTAAAGCTGTTGTTCCATCCTGAATATAAAATATCATTATACCATCTTTATTAGCCTTCTCTTGTTCCACTAGAATACCTGGTACACCATCATTCCATACAATGCGTTTAGAGAAGTGGACATAGCCTTCAGGGGATTTAATCGTATCAATAATCACCTCAGTAAGGATGCTATCCAACTCAATGGAATCTGCTCCACGGTCCTTATCTATCGGCTCTATAAAGAGAGTTTGTGTTATACCAGAAGGGCTTTTATAAGACAAACCATTTTTAACATCTCTTACAGAACCCTTAACTTTTGCATCATTAAGAATACGATAAATAAAATTTTCACCATCTATTTTCGTTGTATGAGAATATACATTGCTATCTGTTAAAGGTTTAATAGATGGTAACACATAATTAACAAGTATGGGACTAATTAACTGCCCCATATCCCGCTTAGCTTCAGTTATACCTACATGATATCGAATAGTCGAATCATTATCAAAAGCAAAGTTTAAATTAGAGTGAAATTGAGCTTTATTATTTTTCTTAATTTCGGCATACAAAGAATCCCAATAGCTATCCATTAAACCAGCATAAGAAAAACTCGCTCCGTGAATATCTTCTGGTTTATAAGAAATCGATTCAAACTCTTTTATGTTTGTAGGTCGTTTATAATCTTTACGTAAATCCTCTTCCGTAATCGAATTAAATGGCTTTCCCATATAATCAGAACTTTGCCAATTCTGCTTATTTTCAACAATTAAGCCTGTAGTCATATTATGAGAGAAAAGTTCATACCCTATATATTTATCAGTTATATTATACTTCTGTACCTTATAATAACTCATATAAGGTACAAGGAAACGAATCCCCTTGCCACTATGATCAATAATCTCTGTTTGCCCCTCATACAGATTAAGGGGACCTACATAGCTTTCTCGAATGACTGTTTCAGCCTCTTTTTCAGATAGACCATTATCTATATACAGCTGCTTAGTTTTATCATACTCTTTGCTTTTTTGAAAGTCTCTTAATGCTCCTTCTTGTATGCTTTTAACTGAAGAATCACTATGTATATAAC
>CAKQBP010000097.1 GCA_934216375.1 uncultured Veillonella sp. | reverse complement strand
GCAAAAATCAGTGTATAATTAAGTTATATTATTTATTAATCGTTTAATGTTACGAGAGGGGCATTCAAATGAACAAGAAATTATTATTACCTGTAGGTGTAGTTGTTCTAATTATTGGTATTGTGATTCTATTATTAAATCCAGATCCATCGGCGGCTAATTTGGAAATTGCGAGAAACGCTACAAATGCTCAAGCGGCAGCAAAGGCGATTTCTGAGAATAACCAATCTTACACATTGTGGTATTCTATCGGCATGTTCTGTAGCGGTTTAGGAATTGCACTGTCAGTAGGTGGCTTCATTGTAGGCTTTATAAAAAAAGACTAATCTATTTAGGAACGCATAAAAGGCTGTACTAGAATGTATATCATTTCTAGTGCAGCCTTTTTGCACTTTAGTTTTGCGCTCCCTATCTGTTTTAGAGGGGATAAAACGTGGTATAATTAACCCGGATAGAGCCTAAAGGTATGTGGCTTTTGGAGGTTAGTATGAGTAGTATAGCGCATTTATTTGCAGCTGGTGGATTTGTTATGTATCCGCTAGTGATTTTTTTACTGTTTACCTTGATGATTGGCATTGAACGTATCTTTTTATATCGCAAGTTTACAAAGGACTTGCGCCGTTTTAATAAGGTCTTAGAAAAGAACCAATCTTGGATTATGTTACCAAGTGTTTTGGAACGGGATACAGAGGAACTTGGTTCTTTATTTGCCCGTGCTATCCGCAGTGCAAAGAATTATAATGGCTTGGAAAACCGCCTTCAAGATGTAGTGTCGTACGCTGATGAACGTTTAAAACGAGGCCTTAGTTGGCTCAGTATGGTTGTAACAATGGCTCCGTTGTTGGGCTTGTTGGGGACGGTCCTCGGCATGATTCGTGCGTTTGCTGTGGTAGGTGGCGATATTGGGGCTCCGACCATTATTACAGGTGGTGTTTCTGAGGCCTTAGTGGCAACGGCTACAGGTTTGACCGTGGCTATTATTGCGCTTGGCTTTCATAGTTACTGTGCGGCAAAGGTCAACGATTCTGTGGCGACATTAGAACATGAGTGCGGCAACATCCTTGATACGTATAATGAGGAACATGATATATGAGACGACGCACATTAGGGGTTAAAAAAGAGCCTACCATCATGATTATTCCCATGATTGATATCGTATTTTTCTTACTCGTATTCTTCATGGTAGGCACGCTGTATATGAATACAGAGCAACAAATTCCGCTAAATTTACCATCTGCATCGACGTCTACGGCGAAGTCTATTGAACCTATTATTATCACCTTGACTACAACGCACACGCTATATATTGATAATCAGGAAATTTCTTCGGATCGTTTGGCGCAAGAGGTCAAATCTATCGTTACACAAGCGCCTCAACAAGCTTTTGTTATCCGCGCCTCAAAAGATGTGTATTATAACGAGGTTATTGAACTTTTGGATATGCTCAAGGTGAACGGTGCTAAATACATTAGCGTCGCTACGGAACGGAAGTGATTCCATGTTTGAATCACATTATCTGAAACCTTTTATTGTGTCTTTAGGCATTACAATCATGCTTATCTCTGGTATGGGGCTTTCCTTACGTGGTATCGTTGGAACAGGTGTGGCTTATGATGCAGCAGAGGTTAGCTTTCATCTGCCTGAGGATAGTGAAAGTGATGCGGAAACTACCGCTATTGAGCCTACATCTAAAGATAAGCCATCGGTTGAACCTCCGATTCCGAAAGGGCCTGCGCCTAAGGCGGATCCCCTTGTAACGGAAAATACAGGTGATGAAAGCATTCACAATTTAAATGCCAATAAGACTACATCTAATGCTCGTCGCGAATGGGCCGTTCCAAAGGCCATAGAATCGGAAACAACTAATAATGAACAAGCTGTAGTTACGGGTGGAAATGATTCTAAAGATGGTAAATTTTCTAAGCCTGACAATGCTCCTATAGGTAAGGATATAACATCTGATACGAATGCCAATGGAAACGGCTTTGCCGAAGCTAGTGATTTATCCTTCCTATCTGATCTTGCTTGGGGGCTCCTAACGCCAGGACAACAAGCGCTTTTACAAAAGTCGGATATCAACCCCCAAGAATATTTAAGAACTGTACAAGAACAGGGGAAGGGGTCAATCGTAACAGGTAGGGTTGTAGTGCGCGTTAACTTTGATGTTGATGGACATGTCATCGTGGGAGAACATACACCGCTCATCGCAGAAGATGTGCCGCAACCTGTAAAAGAGGAAGCAATGCGCATCGTTAAAAGCAGTGGTTCTATTATCAATCGAAGAGGGGAACCTGTATATCTAGCAGTCCCTGTCGTTTTAGGACAATAAAGAGGCATATCTTATACAAATGTATGTAAGATATGTCTCTTTTTATATTCATAAAACTTCTTGACAGTTAGTGTATGATTAAAGTAGGTATAGTAGTAAGTCGTACCACGTAGTTCCTATCAGGAGGTTTATATGAAAGCTTATGAAATTTTGAACAATCCCTTCCTAAATAAAGGTACCGCCTTTACAAAGGAAGAACGTAAAAACCTTGGTCTTGAAGGTTTATTGCCTCCCGTTGTACAAACGTTAGAACAGCAAGCAACTCAAACTTATGAATTATTTAGTCGCAAAGATTCTCTATTACAGAAACGTGAATTCTTAATGCGCATTTTCTCTACAAATCGGACTCTATTCTTCAAAGTATTTAGCGATCATGTTGTTGAAATGATGCCAATCGTTTATGATCCTGTCATATCTGAAAGTATAGAACGTTTTAGCCACGAATTTATTGATCCAGAATATGCAGCCTATATTACAGAAGAAAATATAGATCAACTTGATACTATTTTAGATCGAGCTGCAGATGGTCGTGATATTCGCTTAATTGTAGTTACTGACGCAGAAGAGATCTTGGGGATTGGCGACTGGGGTACTAACGGCGTAGATATTTCCGTAGGCAAGTTAATGGTCTACACTGCAGCAGCAGGCGTAAATCCTGAATGGGTACTACCAGTTGTACTTGATGTAGGTACAAATAGAAAAGAGCTTCTTGACGATCCATTATACCTAGGGATTCGTAAAAACCGTATCACAGGAGATGCATACAACAAATTTATCGAAACTTTTGTTCGTCACGTAGAATCTAAATTCCCTAAATTATACCTACATTGGGAAGATTTTGGTCGCGACCATGCTACTGAAATTTTAAAAGTATATCGTCCTCAAATTGCTACCTTCAACGATGATGTCCAAGGTACTGGCATCATTTCCCTTGCAGGTATCTTAGGAGCACTCAAAATTAGCGGTGACACATTAACTGATAAGAAATATGTGTGCTTTGGTGCTGGCACAGCAGGTGTAGGTATCGCCAACCTCGTAATGTCTGAAATGGTAGCGCAAGGTCTATCCGAGGAGGAGGCTAGAAGTCGTTTCTATCTCGTAGATAAACAAGGTCTCCTATTCGATGATATGACAGACTTAACAATCGAGCAAAAGTCGTTCGCTCGCAAACGTTCTGAATTCACTAATGCTAATGAATTAACTAATTTACATGCTGTCATTAAAGCTGTACAACCAGGAATCCTCGTTGGTACATCGACAGCACCAGGCACTTTCACAAAAGAGGTTGTCCAAGAAATGGCTAGTCATGTGGAAAGACCTATTATTTTCCCATTATCTAATCCGACAAAATTAGCAGAAGCAAGTGCACAAGATCTGTTAACGTGGACAGATGGAAAGGCGCTCATCGCAACAGGCGTACCATATTCACCTATCGAACTTAAAGGTGTAACATATGATATTGGCCAAGCTAACAATGCACTCATTTATCCAGGGGTAGGTCTTGGTGTATTAGCGGTCAATGCAACTCGCTTAAGTGATGCTATGATTTCCGCAGCAGCTCATTCCTTACAAGGCATTGTAGATACTACAAAACTAGGTGCAGCTACGTTACCACCGGTAGAAAAACTAACGCAATTCTCTCGTACAGTTGCTAAAGCTGTTGCCGAATGTGCCATCAAAGAAGGCTTAGCACCTGAACAAGATGTCGATGCTGCGATTGATGCCATCTTGTGGAAACCAGAATACAAAAAATAATCAATAACAGTCTATCAATAGATACATAAATAACAACAAGAGGCATACCTCACATACGCATGTATGTAAGATATGCCTCTTTTATGTTATCAATTAGTCTTGATTTGTAAGCATCGTTTTCGTAGAGTTGAAGACGGCTAGATATACGATGGCGCCGCCGATGAATAATGTGACTTGCATAGGAGGGCTGAATTGATCAGCTCGCCACAATGCAAAAGCGTAGAAGAACATGGTAATCAACATGATGAGAAATGCAATGATAACGCGTACGTTAGTATGTACCGCTAGAGATGTAGTAATGCGGGATTTATTTATCATTACGTAAATTAAAGACACCACAATATCTGCGGTAAAGATGGAGAAGATGAAGTTATAATCAAACTCACCCAAAAGGACTACCGCCAAGCCGATAAAGCTAAGTCCAAAGAATAAGCGTAACATAGTGCCTGTTGTATTAGATTCATTGCGCTGTGCGCGACGCTCTTTTCGATTTAAATTTGCCATGAAAGCCTCCCAGTAATGATATACAAGTCCATGTATATTTCAGATGATTCTAGTATATCATTTTATTCGGATAAATACATAGAGACAGCATTAATATAACTGAATTCTGATAGTTACTGTATTTACTATAAATAATTAATCGCCAAGAAATACAAAGCCACCAATAAATACGAACGATAAGTAAAATTAATATAATTATCATTCGGAAAATTTAGGTGCTTTCGTTGAATGGAGCTTTCACATATGGTACAATAATCCTATAAATCTAGCTTTTATCATGCAAAGGAGACATCATGATACCACGTTATACACGAGAAGAAATGGGCCATATTTGGAGCGAACGTAACGAGTTCGACACAATGTTATTGGTGGAGATCCTCGCATCCGAGGCGCAAGCTGAATTGGGCATTATCCCTAAAGAAGCGGCAAAAACAATTCGTGAAAAGGGCAATTTCGACGTTGAACGTATTCATGAAATCGAAAAGGAAACGAACCACGATATCATTTCCTTCGTAACAGCAGTGGGCGAATACGTAGGTCCTGAAGCGGCAAAATATATCCATCTTGGCCTTACCTCTACAGACGTGAAAGATACGGCGCTTGGTTACATGATGAAACAAGCATGCGATATCTTAATTGATGACTTGAAGCGTTTGCACGAAGTGTTGCGTCGTCGTGCAGCTGAGTTCAAATACACACCTATGATCGGTCGTACCCACGGCATCCACGGCGAACCTACTACATTCGGTTTGAAATTGGCTTTGTGGATGGCTGAAGTAGAACGCGATATCGAACGCATGGAACATGCTCGCAAAAGCGTTGCTGTTGGTAAATTGTCTGGCGCTGTTGGTACGTACTCCAACATCGATCCATTCGTAGAGCAGTACGTATGTGAAAAATTAGGTCTTGAACCTGTTAAAATCGCTACGCAAGTTGTACAACGTGACCGTCACGCTGAATTGTTGTCTACTATCGCTGTTGTAGGCGGCACATTAGATAAAATCGGCAAAGAAATTCGTCACTTGCAACGTACAGAAGTGCGCGAAGCGGAAGAATATTTCAGCCCTAAACAAAAGGGTTCCTCTGCGATGCCTCATAAACGCAATCCTATTACT
>CAKQBP010000096.1 GCA_934216375.1 uncultured Veillonella sp. | reverse complement strand
ATGAGAGCCTCTTTAACAAGGTCATAGTTTTCAATATTTTTAAACTGCATCAATGCGCGCTGTTTTGCTTTATCTCGACCCTTTTTAGCAACATATACAGGTTTTCCATCTAGTGGATTAATGCCCGTATAATACATACAAGTAGAAAGGCTACCCGGCGTAGGAATAAAATCCTGTACTTGCTCTGGGTACATATGGTGATCTCGTAAAAATTCCGCTAATTCAATAGCATCCTCTAAGGCACAACCGGGATGAGAGCTCATAAAGTACGGCACTAAGTATTGTTTCTTACCAAGCTTTTTATTTGCCTCTTCAAACCAAGACTTAAAGGTTAGGAATTCTTCTTTACCAGCTTTTCCCATCATATTGGTAACCCGTTTAGATACATGTTCTGGAGCTACCTTTAGCTGCCCACTTACGTGAAATTCGCAAAGTTCCCGCACAAAATCTTTATTGTTATCGGCTAGTACATAGTCATAACGCAAACCAGAACGAACAAATACCTTTTTTACACCTTTTAGTTTACGTAATTTACGCAGTAAAGCAATATAGTCATCATGATTTGTATTCAAGTTTTCACAAGGCTCTGGAGCCGCACAAGTACGACCTTTACACGCACCATAGACAGCTTGTTTATCGCAAGCTAGATGGCGGAAGTTTGCCGTAGGGCCCCCTACATCATGAATATACCCTTTAAAATTGTCCATCTTGATCATCATGTGAGCTTCTTCAATCAAAGACTCATGACTACGATTCTGAATGATACGCCCTTGGTGATTAGTAATAGCACAGAAAGAACAACTGCCAAAGCAACCTCGTTGGCTCACAAGGCTAAATTGAACTTCGCTTAATGCTGGCACACCACCCTTATCATCGTATTTAGGATGCCACTTTCGAGTATATGGCAAGTTATAGACACCGTCCATTTCCTCCTGTGTCAATGGCAAGGCAGGCGTGTTCTGAATGAGATATCTATCACCATGCTTTTGGACTACAATACGTCCATAGAACGGATCTTGTTCATCGTATTGAATGCGGAATGCATCGGCAAAATCCATCTTATCCGCCTTAATAGCTTCATACGATGGGCACTCTACATAGTCAATAGTTGGAATTTCCTTTGCCATGTAGCAAATGCCACGTATAGATGGCAAAGACTCTTTAAATCGACCCTGATCTAAGGCATCAGCTAATTCAACGATTTGAAGTTCTCCCATGCCATAGACGAGTACATCGGCCTTAGAATCTACTAAGATGGATCGACGCACCGTATCTGACCAATAGTCATAATGACCAAAGCGACGCAAAGACGCTTCTATACCACCAATGATAAGAGGTACATCACTGTAAGCCTCCTTCATACGGTTAGCATATACCAAGGTAGCACGATCTGGACGATGACCTGACTCACCACCTGGAGAATAATCATCTTGACGGCGAACTTTCTTTGCTGCCGTAAATTTATTAAGCATTGAATCTAAATTCCCTGCCGTAACAAGGGATGCTAGACGTGGTTTACCTAGTTTTTTGAAAGCCTCTACATCATTCCAATCTGGTTGATCTATAATGCCTACACGATAACCTTTGGATTCCAAGTATCTACCGATAACTGCAGGCGCAAAGGATGGATGGTCCACATAAGCGTCCCCACTGATGAGAACGAAATCTAATTCAGCCCAACCACGTTCCTTCATATCCGAAGGTTCTGTTACTAAAAATCTATCCATTGATTGTGTAAATGCCTTTCTATCATGCCTAATCAGATACTAGAACAGGAATAACCATAGTAAAAATAATGCCATACAAACTAAAATAATCCCTAAAATAATGCGTTCTTGTACAATAGAGCGTTGACGTTTTCGTTGACGCGTTTCTAAGGACATACGCTTTTTAGATGTTTGGTATTCAACAAACTCACTTTGTACCAAATTAGGAGTTGCTTGAGCCTTCCGTCTTGTAACAGAACGTAAAGAAAAGGTATCTATGTCTCCTACTTGGCCCTGATATACTTTCACCAAGCGATCCCCATCAAGATCTAAGTAGTTACCATAGTTTCGAATAAAACCTTTTACGTAGACTTGACCAGGAATGATATCATAGTTGCCATCTTCGATAGCCTCTAAATAGGTTGTTTTAATGTGCAGCACTTGCTCCACATCTTTAAAGGTTAGATTACGTCTTACCCGTTCACGTCGTAATTCTTCGCCTAATTCAGCCATTTTCGTTCCTTTCTAAATCTACGTAATATTCATATAGTAATTAGCTAATTATTGCTCATCATTGGAATCGGAGAAATATCTAGCCTTAGCTTGTTCAGGGCTCATTAAAATTTCTCGAGCCTTACTGCCCATGCTAGGGCCAACGATTTTGAGGTCTTCCATTGTATCTACAAGACGTGCCGCACGGGTGTAACCTATACGGAAACGACGTTGCAACATCGATACGGAAGCTTGACCAGATTCCATAACGAGATTGACAGCTCGCTCTAATAATTCATCGCGGTAAACATCATTAGCATCAGAAGATTCTTTTTCAGCTTCCTTTTCCACTTCTTGAGTTACCGTATTATCATATTCTGGTTCTCGTTGAGCTTTCACAAACTCTACAAGTTTTTCTACCTCATCATCAGAAATGAAGGCCCCTTGTACACGAATAGGTTTATTAGCACCAATCGGAGCAAATAACATATCCCCTTTACCCAATAGTTTCTCTGCTCCTGCCATATCAAGAATGGTACGGGAGTCAATTTGAGAGCCTACAGCAAAGGAAATACGGCTTGGTACATTAGCCTTGATAGAACCGGTAATAACATTAACAGATGGCCGTTGTGTAGCAAGAACCATGTGAATACCTGCGGCACGAGCCATTTGTGCTAAACGACTAATAGATTCTTCAATATCATCAGGAGCCGTCATCATAAGGTCAGCTAACTCGTCAATAATCAACACGATTAGCGGCATTGCAGCCTTAGGATGCGCTTCATTATAGCTCTTGATATCACGTTTACCAGATGCAGCAAACGCCTTATAACGAGCCTCCATTTCACGAACGGCCCAACGCAATACAGCTGCTGCTTTTTTCATATCCGTTACAACTGGAGCCATCAAGTGCGGAATCCCATTGTAAATAGACAATTCAACCATCTTAGGGTCGATTAATAATAACTTAACCTCTTCCGGTTTGCGGCTAAAGAGAATACTAGAAATTAATGTATTTACACATACGGATTTACCAGAGCCAGTTGTACCAGCTACGAGCAAGTGAGGCATCTTCGCAAGGTCTGTAATAACAGGCTTTCCTGCAATATCCTTACCAAGACCGACAGGAATACCTCCACGAGCATCTTTAAAGTCACTGCAATCAAGTACATCGCGTAAATGAACGGCTTCTGTCGTTTTATTAGGGACCTCAATACCGATGGCAGATTTCCCTGGAATCGGAGCCTCCATACGAATATGTTGCGCTGCCAAATTGAGGGCAATATCGTCTGTTAAATTAACGATACGACTCACTTTCACGCCTGGTGCAGGTTCAATTTCATAACGTGTAACAGTTGGGCCTTGTGTAGCATTAACAACCTTTGCAGTAATACCAAAGTCACTCAATACATGTTCAAGCATCATCGCATTTTGTGCTACTTCTTCACCATTGTTTTGACTCCCCTTCCCTTTCGCCAAAATATCTAGGCTTGGGAAATGGTAAGGTCTATCATAGGACCGATGAATCTGTCCATCTTTAGATACAGCTACTTGCGCCGTATCTTCTGTAGTACTAATAATGGACGGTACTTGTAACCCCATACCTGCCATACCAGCTCCAGCACTTACAGAACTTGCCGCTGCACCCGTTCCTGGCACAGCGGAGGCAATAGCACCGTGATTCGTTTCTAATGGGCCTATTGTTGTATTTTGATAAGAAAATTTTGGTTCTTCATCATCAGAATTTTCTACAGTTCCACCCTCATCTGAATACTCTTCATCTGGTGTATATGAATAGTCCTCATCTGGAACATATACATAATCATCACTCGTAGATCTATGCGTATCAGAGAATTGTTCAAAATCATCAGCTTCATAAGACTTCGTATCACCAGATGCTTCAGATATATTAGCCAATTGCTCAGCCGCACGATTACGTGCTTCTATCTCAGCCAATTCCTTCCAAGATGTAGGAGTTTTTTGTGACTCCATAGTAGTAACTGTATCTTCAATAGGATCAACATCTACAGCTGTAGTAGAGTCAAAGAGGTCTCTTCCTGTAGCAATGCCTTGTTTTTCCAATGCATCTAATGCTTGATCTGCCGCATCAGCAAAGCGTGTATCTTTTTCCCTGTTATAAGCTTTACGCTGTTCTGCCGCTTCTTTACGTTGTTCATTCCAATCTTCAAAGACTTCTTTTGCAACAGCAACCTTCTCAGCAGCTACCTCTTTTGCAACATCAAGGCCAACCTGTGTTTTGTCCGCAGCCTTTTGTAATCCACTGCGCAAAGACAAACGTGTCACCAGTAATCCAAAAGCTATGAGTAAGAATACATCAAGAATAATAGCCCCTAGATTGCCTAATAGTGTACGAAGGAATGTAGCAATTGCGCCACCTACGAAACCACCTTGATTAGCTAGTTGCGTAGTAATGAGTTCCTGCCCCTCAGGAACGCGCCACAAGGGAACAAGAGCTAACAAAAATAGAAAAAACAAGGTCATTACAACCCCTCGTTTTGTAATGGAAATAAATGTATCCTTATATAATAATCTCCAACCTAACCAGAAAACGCATAAACAAGGAATAATCCCCCCCAGTCCAAAGCCATAACGGAATATACCTGTTAAAATCTGTCCTACAAGGCCGAGTTCAAAGCCGAAAAAGCCCAGAAAGGAAATCACAGCAAAGGCAATAACAATAAGGCCTTTCACTTCGCTGCGCAAAGAAAAGCTTTGAGACTTTGATTGCTGTTTTGTACTTGTTCGCTTACGGCGTGTGTTGCGTCTTTTGGTGGAAGTATTTTCTTCTGCCATAAATCTATACAAACCCCTTACTTATATAACATTACAGTAAATTAACTTATCATTATATTATAGCATATATCGTAATATTAAGTTAATTTTTACAACGTTTCTCCCAGTCGTGAAGTAACTGTTCCTCAGTCCCTCTCTTTATGCCCTTATAGTATGTTGCATCAACTAGAGGCGTTGGTAAATACTGCTGTTTTACAAATCCATTAGGATAATTATGAGCATACTTATAAGCTTTTCCATGGCCTAATTTACTAGCCCCGCTATAGTGACTATCTTTCAAATGATCAGGTACTTGTCCACAATCCTTATGTCGCACATCAGATATCGCGGCATCAATAGCTACATAAGCAGAATTACTTTTAGGTGCGAGAGCAACATAGCACGCAGCCTCAGATAATATAATGCGCGCCTCCGGAAAACCTACCATATGAGCCGCTTGAGCCGCTGCGTTGGCAAGTATAAGAGCTTGTGGGTCCGCAAGTCCTACATCCTCTGCTGCACAAATAACAATACGACGAGCAATGAAATTAGGATCCTCTCCAGCTTCAATCATGCGTGCTAAATAATGTACCGTTGCCTGCACGTCAGAACCACGCATACTTTTTATAAAGGCTGAGATTGTATCGTAATGACTGTCTCCTTTTTTATCATATGTATATATACGACGACCTACGACCTTTTCAAGAACCTCAATAGTAATC
>CAKQBP010000095.1 GCA_934216375.1 uncultured Veillonella sp. | reverse complement strand
CTTCTTTGCTATGTCCGTGTTGACATTCGTATGCTGTGGCTTCGCAACTGGTGCTACATTCCGTATGATTCCTCACGTATTTGGCAATCCATTGCTTTCCTCTTTAATTACAGGTTTCGCTGCTGCCGTAGCTGCATACGGTGCCTTTATTACACCTAAAATCTTCGGCTTTGTATATTCCATGTTTGGCAATATTCATCCAGCCTTTGCTGTATTGTTAGCCTTCAACATCGTAACTGTAGCTGTATGCTACTGGTTCTATGTGCGTAAAAGCGCTAATATGAACGTATAATTTTCTGAAAACAGAAAATTTACGTTCACTGGACGGTACAACAAAATATAATTCACTTTTCTAAACTAAGTGATAAAAGAAACCCCGCATCTCTCCTCCATACTTATCAGGTCTGCGGCCTAGGGCCTTGACCTCGTAAGTCGGATCGATGCGGGGTTCTCTTTTATGAGAATATAGTTGCGAGTGCGATACTCATATATTGTGAATTATATTTTACGAAGTATAGTGCGTATATTAACTTTTCTCCCCTCAAAATTATAGCCTTCATTTTGAGGGGAGAAAAATGGACTGCAAGGCAGTCCATTCATTCTAATTTGACGATATATACCTTTATCTCTATAATATAAATAGATAGTCAGACGAGTAGGAACGTCAGGCGCATCTCAAAAACTAATTATCTAAGAAATGGCCTTTCTGTTTATCTAATTACACTTGGTAACGGAGGGCTATTTGCTTTTTGTGAGGCAAATAAGCGCTATAAGTGCTCCAAAGGAAATGACTAGCGTCAAGATTCCAGTAATAACTGTAATAAGTTCAAAGTCACTCATAAGCTCACCCCCTTCTATAACGAAGAGAGGCCCAACCTCGCCGACTACCTTAACAACATTATAAATTGAACAAATATACGATACAATAAGCAGTTATTTATCGATATATATGAATTAAATAATAAAGAAGAGCCTGCAATGCAGGCTCTTTTTATTATCCAAAGATTTCTTCTAGTAGTGCGTCGTCGATGATGGTACCAACGTAGAAGTCGCTGAAGATGCCGTATTTTGCACTGGCTACTTCAAAGCGCATATCATATACGATTTTTTTGAATTGGATGTCGTCGTTACTGAAGATGGTAATACCCCATTCCCAGTCATCTAAGCCACAGCCACCTGTGGTGAATTCAGATAAAACGTCCAAGTATGTTTTACCAAGTTCACCATGAGACTTCATCAATGCTCCGCGTTCTTGTGGTGGTAGCATGAACCAATTATCATCACCTTCGCGTTTTTTACTCATATTATAAAAACAGATATATTTATCGCGAGGTACATGAGGATATAGTTTTTGGTTAACTTCCTCTGTATCGAGTTTAGCCTTAACATAGGTGCTTACTTCTGTTACAGATGTATAAGAGTATGTTTGTACTAATACGCTTGCAATGGCAAGGCGGCGGAATTTGCGTTCTACTTGCGCCAAGTATTCAAGGGATGGACCAAGAATCCATAGGATTAAGTCCCCTTTTGCTCCATTACAATCATAGAATGCATAACTTCCTTCTTTAGCTTGATGTTTAGCTTCAAGGTCTGCTAAGAATGCTTTTAATTCATTGCGCGCTGCTGCTTTTTCATCCTCTGTGAAGCAGTTCCATGCGCTGAAATCCATGGCGAATACCATGTGTTGGCTATGCCAACCTTCTACTGTAGGGATTGCTTTTCCCATTATGATCACTCCTATCTACGGTGATTATATCAAAATAATAATGTATCTATATAACTAAGGAAATCAAAAGACTCCACTTACTATTATAGCATATAGAGTCTTTTCAATTTAGTTTCTATTGAGATTTTTTATTAGTACATTCTTTAGTTAAGACTAAACTTCTACTTTTATGCTGAGGATAATCCTATAGCTCTTAATACTATACTAACTCTTTTAAGCAAGTCACTATTTTACTTGTCATTCACAAGTTTTTCTACCAGTTCTTTTGCTTGTTTTACACCATCAGGGATTCCAATGCCATCAAAGGGCGTACCAATGAGGTGTAAATTGGGATAATGCTCTGCCACATGTTCACGAACAGCTTTAATGCCTGCGCGATGGCCTACATTATATTGAGGCATACAGTGAATGAGGCGATTGATGCGCACCCACTCTGGTTTGACAGAGAAACCCATGATATGTTGAATTTCTTTGACTGCCAATTCTGAAAGTTCCTCTTCGCTGAGTCGTTCTACCACGTCATTGCCAGGCTTACCGATAAAGACGCGTAACACCACCTTATCATCTGGCGTTGTTTGAGGCCATTTTTGATTAAGAATAGTACACGCTGTAAGAGGCGTATCTGTGTTTCTAGTAATGAGCAAACCTGATCCCTTGAGGTCACCATCAAAGGTGCTTTTATCAAAAGACATAATAGCAATGGCACAGCTAGATTGCTCCATGGAACGCAAAAAGTCAAAACCCTGATCATCCTTAAACCATTGTCTATACGTTGCCGGCGGCGTACTAATAATCACATGATCTGCCATAGATTGACGACCACAAGAATCGTTACACTGATTAACCACATCGATTGCATACACACCATCAACATATCGAATATCAGAAACTAGTGTACCTGTATGCAAGTGTACATTACTAGGCATAGCCTCAACGATAGCGGTAATCACGCTTTCAAGGCCGCCTGTCAATTGACGAAACATACCGGATTGAGCCGCTGTTCCCTTCCGACTTTCCATATCCGTTTGCGCCTTAGCAGACTGATGATTTGAACTAGTCTTTGTTACATGGTTAGAACTGCTTGCACGATTACTAGCAAAATTAGCTTGACTAGACTTTGCTTCGTGGCTTTCAAATTGACAATCTGTCATAGTACCTTTACCAGCACGAGGCACATCGCCTTCTGCTACAGCATCTTTAGCTGCTTTAGAGACACCTGCTTTGGAATGACTCATCTTAGCGGCCATCATACCTTTTACCATGTTCCCATATTTTTGTTCTACTTGAATAAAATGAGGGAATGTCGACAATAGACTAATTTTATAAATATCCCCACCATAGATACCCGCTAATAAGGGCTCGATAAGTTTATCCATCATTTCTTGACCTAAATGGTATTTGAAGAAATGACCAATGGATACATCACCATTTTCATCGAGTTGGTATGGTTTCTTAAAATAATCTAAACCCGCACGCAATTTACCAGACCAAGAAATGAGCGTTGCTTTCACAAAGGGCATCATTTCCGTAGGAATGCCCATGATGGAGCCGCCTGGAATTGGGTGGATAGAACCCTTATCATATACAAAGGCTTGGCCTGTTTCATTAGACACAAGGGTATCCCCTAGCCCAAGATCATGCACAAGATCTGTCATTTCTGTTTTACGACCCAAATAGGAGTCAGGACCGAGTTCCACTACGAAGTCATCCACATGTTGCGTTTGTATTTTCCCACCAAATCGTGGTGCTTGTTCATAAAGAGTAATGGTCCATTCTGGCTTTGCATGACCTAGATAATAAGCCGCTGTTAGCCCTGTTAAGCCACCGCCCACAATTGTTACGTTCACGAATGAATCCTTTCTATTATTGCACTCGCCATTGCTTGTAAAAATGTTTCATTACAATTTGGCATGGGTGCACGCATATATGTTGCGCCCTTTGCTTCAACGAGTTCTTTACACTCCACATCATTATCGTACAATACCTCAACGTGATTGCTTACAAATCCAAATGGTACAAAAACAATGCGATCAGCACCAGTTTGTAAGGCTTCGTTGATAGCATCCTCTACAGTAGGGCCCAACCATTGTCCATGAGGAGCTGCACTTTGCCACGCCACAGTCCATTTCGGTAATTTACAATGTTCAGCAATCTCTTTGGCGCTTTCCTCTAAAGCTAACGCATACGAATCGCCACCATGATTATTGATAAGAGGTATACTGTGAGCACTAAAAATAACAAATAAATCTTTATTAATATTCACACAATTTGAAACTGCTTTTACCCAGTATTCCTTGAAAGTTGGTTGATCCCACCATGAACGGATAAAGTCGAATGTCACATTATCATAATTTGAAATAGCTGCTTGTACTTGTTTTTCATAAGCCCCGGTACCGAGAGCGGTGAAGAATGGAGCCGTTACAATAGCGATAATATGCTCCACACCTTGCTGAACTAAGGAGTCAACTGCATCTGCAATGGATGGTTTCATGTGTAAAAAACCAATAGCGGAAGGCATAGTTGGCAACAGAGTAAGCAAGGTTTTATATTGGCACTCTGCCATAGTTTGAAGTTCAACATTTTCCCATTGACCGATTGTATCATAACGCTTAGTAAGATTAGCAATCTCTTCTTCCGTTGGTACACGACCACGACGAATACTCGTCATATAGGGTACTAAATCATCCTTACTTGAAGGGCTACCATAAGACAGGAATAATAATCCTTTTTTTTCTACGTTCACTTGTTTATCCCTCTTGAGCCCAAAGTTCACGACTACGTTCATGTACATAATCAGTAAGCCAATGAAGTTTTTGAGGATCTGCCTCTGGGAATACGCCATGACCTAAATTGAAGATATGGCGCCCGTAGCGAACTCCTTCGAGCAAGATACGATCTACTTCGCGAGCCAATGTTTTTTCGTCCCCGAACAGATACGCTGGATCTAAGTTACCTTGCACGGTTTGCGTTACACCCCGTTCATTCGCCATAACAATGGAACTACGCCAATCAAGGGCAATTACGTCTAATGGCAAATGAGACCAAATAGACACCAAATGGTCAGTGCCAACGCCATTCATCGCTATAGGTAAATGAGGATATTTAGCTTTTACAGCCTTAATGATTCGCTCCATATGAGGGTAAATCCCTTGTTTATACTGATCTGCATTAACAGCCCCTACCCAAGAGTCGAAGATTTGAAGTGCATTGGCACCCGCTTCAGCTTGCATGGATAAGTACGCAATGGACATATCCGCCAATTTAGTCATCAATGCATTCCACACACGAGGAGCACCGATGAGCATGCCACGAGTCTTATTGTAGTTCTTCGTTGGTCCCCCTTCGATAAGGTAGGATGCAATCGTAAACGGCGCACCACAAAAACCAATGAGTGGCACGTCGAGCATGCCAGATGTTAAGAGTGTAATCGTTTTACCGATATACTCTACCTTGGTAGGATCAAAGGAATCTAGAGCCTCTACATCAGCCATAGAACGGATAGGCGTGCTAAACACAGGACCCACACCAGCCTTGAGCTCAACATTTACATTCATAGCCACCATTGGGCTCATGATATCTTTGTAGAGAATCGCCGCATCAACGCCGTATTCCTTAACAGGTAATTCCGTAACACGAGCACATAACTCGGGCTCTTTTGTAATTTCAAATAATGAATATTTCTCTTTGATTTTGCGATATTCCGCTTGGCTACGACCAGCTTGACGCATATACCACACAGGCGTTACACCAGGGTTCTTCCCTTGGATCATGTCCAAATAAGCTGTGTTCAAGTACTCAACCCCTTTCGTTCTAAATGTATACTAACACACTATGGTAACTAAAACAGTTACTTTGGTTACAATCACTTACATTATTTATTCTTTAATAATCCCTGTGAAAGCATATGCCTCCACAGGGATTATTATTTCATTACCACTTTAATTTGACTGAGTCTTTAATTCAAGTCTGAAATTCATTTAGCTACGACTCAATCTATGGCAATCGATGCCCATAATAGATTGAGCCATATCATATACGGAGCGTTGACAGGTAAAGAGC
>CAKQBP010000094.1 GCA_934216375.1 uncultured Veillonella sp. | reverse complement strand
GGACTACCAGCCAGACCGCCTGTTTCAGCAATCCATTGGCGCAATGCATCACGACGGTCTGGGAATGGAGCCAAGTTAGCATCAACCCAAGCATTAAATTGCTCTACAGTAGCACCATTAGGGAATGCCTTCGCATAGGCTTCACGAGCTTCTGCTTTTGTACCACGATACCAGGAGAATTTATCGCGACCTTCATAACGATGATCTAAACGATACAATCTTACAAAGCTTTCCATATGGCCTTGACGATCAAAAGTAAATTTTAAGTCTGTATCCAAGTTTTTGAACTTACTATAAGAACCATAATGACCGTCTAAAGCGAATAAATTATGGTAGCCAGGATTTCTAGAATCGCCATACAAAGTTGGCGCATACCCTTTAGGGTTATTTGGTGTTACATATTTAGGATCTGTAATCAATTTATTGTTCGCATCAAATTGACCAATAGTAGCGTTGGAAATGATACGACGCCAATCATCTGCATTCCAGTATTTACGACTAGGCGTAGAAATTGGATAGCCATCGCGACCTTTTTTGAAGTTCATAGAAAACTGTAAGCTTTGTTTCTTATTGAACTCATGGTCAATACGCGCATTAAAGCCTTCTTCTTTCCACTTAGAACCAGTAAGTGTAGCTACTTCACCAGTATCACCATCTTTGTATTTTGAGTCTTGAGACATAGTGCGAGTAGCTGTTACAAAGTAACCAGTAGACGCATTCTTACCTGCCGCACCTTGTACAGTCAAGTTATAGCTATGCTTATTCCAGCTGCCTGTAGCCAAATCAACGGAACCGCTGAAATTGCCTTTACCACGGCGTGTAATGATGTTGATTACACCACCTGTAGCGTCAGAACCATATTGAGAAGCACCAGGGCCTTTGATAACTTCGATTTTATTAATAGCATCCATATTGGTTACTTCATCGATATTAACACCCGTAGATTTAGAGCCTCTTTCAGAGCTATCACCTAAACGACCAGATGTAATATTGTCTACACGACGACCATCCACCAACACTACAACGCGAGAGTCACCATTGATAGATACACCATTATTGTAGAATTGGTAGCCATACTCACCACCACGGTAACCAGGATTTTGGAATGTAACACCTGGAACACGTTTAATCGCTTCAGTTACATCGCGATAATGACGTTTTTCAATCTCTTCACGAGTGATAACCTTTACGTCACCACCAGTACGGTAATAAGATTGCTCAGTAATAGTATTACCATACTCATCCTTAGCCGCATCGGCTTTCACCGAAACATTATGAACCTCATAGCCTTTGAAGTTCTCATCATACGCATATGCTTGATACGTACCTAACGCTAACGTTACTGCAATAGCAGCAGATAAAATACGACGACTCGTCATAACCCCTCCACACACAATAAATACACAATAAAAATAATATTAAAACTAATCCTCTAACAAATGCGTTTCTTGTATTTTCTGAATTACAACTACACACAAACATAATTCATACATTATCAGCTATAGAAGATTAATTATAACCATAATCTACATTAACCACAATCGTAACTGGCTCACCTGTTGTATTCTCTATACCTCCAGAGCTCTCTACGAGGCTAGCAGCAGCATTATCGAGAATGCTAGAGCCACTACTACCGATCATATTCGCACCAGCAAAGTTGCCATCGGCATCAAAAGTGATTTCAAAGGAAACTCGTCCACTGAGTCCACGGCGCACCGCCTGTTGCGGCATCACTTTATTACTCTCAACGCGAGCGATATAACCTGAACTATCGTAAGAGCCCCCACGACGTTCTACATCGCCAGGACCTGGATCACCACCTTTAGATCCAGTACCTTCATCACCAAGCCCACCATTACCAGCATTACCACCACCAAGGCCTGGTACATTGCCACTTCCTGGATTACCAACAGGATTATCAGTATTACCATTCAAATTGACTGATGCCGTCTCATTGCCACCTAAGTAAGGATTCAGATTTTTTAAGCCTTCTGTAGGCTTTCCCGATAAATCAGGCAACACACTTCCTGCTTTACCGCCCCCTGCGACGGGTTTGTCGTCAGGATGAATCTTTAGTTTCTCAGGCTCTTTCTTCTCTTGAGAAAGTTCTTGCTGCCCCATATCGAGGTTGATAACCAGATCCTTATGCGGTGTTTCTGGCGGTTTTAAATGGCCGAACCAATTCCCTACAACCCCCCAGTACGCAATATTGATAACCAATGCAGCTACGAAAGGAATTCCATATCGTTTGTCTACCATAGAATCACTTCCGTTCTGTAGCTACGCTAACAAACCGAGCACCACTAATTTTAAGATTATCTAAAATATTGATAACATCCTTATACGCAATATCCTCAGAGGCACGTACAATAAATGCCTGTTGAGGTTCTTTTGCAACAATATCTTGAATTTCATTGCCCAGTTGATCAGGGACAATCTCACGTTCATTAAGATACATCTTATGTGTAGCTGTTAATGAAATTGTGATAGGCTCAATCGTCTTAGCAGAAGAAGATGAAGCCTTCGGTAAGTTAAGAGGAATTTGTTCCTCTGTATTCATGTACAACGTACTCATCATGAAAAATACGAGCAAGAAGAAAACGATATCAATCATAGGTATAATCATGATGGTAGGTTCTTTTTGTATGCCTACTGAACTACGTTTCATCGTTGACTCCTAATATATAAATCCATAATAGAACCTAATTTTTGCTCTAACTTTGCAATATCAGAATTTACTTTATCTGTACACCAACTATGGATGGCTAATGCTACGATAGCTACTGAAAGCCCCGTTGCAGTGGCAACCAACGCTTCAGATACGCCGCCTGTAATAACAGTAGGCGCACCAATATCGCCTCCAACGGCTGCGAAGGATCGAATCATACCAACAACAGTCCCCAAAAGTCCAAGTAATGGAGCCATTGTTACCATCATGCTAAGCCAGTTAAGACCACGTTTTAAACGTTCATCCATGTAACCTACCACATCATGTAAACGGTTCTCTAAACCTTCCGCACTATATACAGACTCCACGATAGGAGACACGAATCTACTCAATGCGTCATCACTATTTTTTATAGAATTTTCTAGAGTAGACCAATTATTACTGTTACGACCTGCATCAATGCTATCGGACAACTGTTGTAACTCATGATTGATGTTTCTGTACGTACGAATACGTTCAAATAAAATAGTACATGCTGCTAACATGAATAGTACAAGTGGATACATAACGAAACCACCTGCATTAAATAGGTGAATTGTATACTCCATCATAGCCTCCATATAATGTATAAAATTACGTATTATTTAACAAAAAAATGGTCATCTATATTATTAGATTAACCACCAACATTGACATTATCCTATAAAGCATGTATAAGTACAATAACCCTATACCCCCTACCGTTATGATATTTCTATAGGATTCCATTCTAACTACATATTTCATCCACCTTAAATATACATCTATCCACCATATATAGACAACACTAAGTTATCGCATAAATAATTCATAAATATTACAAGAAATATAATAAAACCTTCTATAACAAATATATTTAACAAGATAATTTCTTATATTTTATGGTATAAACCCATTACAATTCACTTTCCATTCTCAAAAGATTCTCTGTATTTTTATAAATCTATTATTGCTTTATGAATATAATTTATTTACACATAAACAATATTCATGCTCTAAGGTTATCAATATCGTTACGGTCTATTTCTTACTCGTATATTTCTCAATACATCTTATAAACTTATTAACATATAAACTTATACTCAAACTATAAAAATTACAATTCATATAAAAAGAGGACTAAGCCTTCATGGGCTCAGTCCTCTGATTACTCTGATTATAATAACATAAATCCTTAAAGCAAATTATATGCCATTTATAACTCTCATTTATTTTTTAGCTTTATCAGCTTTTACATTTTTATTTTCTTTTACCTTTTTAGGTTTTTCTTGTTTAACCTTCACTGGTTTTTTCGCATTAACAGCAGAACCTGCAGGCTTTACAAATGCATTGTTAAGATTTGTTGCCACTTGCAATGCTACGTCCGCATTTGGCGTAGAAACAATGGATTGACCAGCTACCGTTACAGTGTCACCACTATAGGATGCAGAACCTGACGTAATTTGATTGTTATGATACAATCGTGCCAATTTACCAGCCATGTAATAAGCACGCTCTTCGCCTGTGTAGCGGCCACTACCTGCTGGAGTATAGATATTATCACCGTTTACGTACACAGTACCATTCGATACGTTTACATGATTCCCAGAATATGTGTACATACGAGAAATATTATTGTTCACTCGATCGGACAACTTTGGATGATTGTTAGGCGCTACCACTTGTGAAAGCCCTTCACGGTAGTGTTCCCCCACTTTGTTGCGTAGTACTGCCATAGAACCAGCTGCACCACCTACATTATATGGAGATTCACTTAAAATCTTAAAGCCTAACTCATCAGCGGCTTTTTCTTGACTCATCGTAAACACTTGATTGGATAAGTAGTTGCCTGCCACATTAGATAAAATAGCTGCACCTTCACTACCACCAGCGGCAATACCGACCGCTGTAGAAAGACCGATTTGCTTCTTAGCGCCATTAATAATATCTTTATGCTCGCCATGAGAAATTTCATGGGCCATTACATAGGCTAATTGATCATCATCAAGTGTATCTAAAGCACCCTTGTTAATGGACATAACGCGACCAAGTGTGGCAAACGCATTAAACTCCTCATCAGGATTCGCATATACAACGTAGGAACGCTTTACACTAGGTGTAGCCTCTAATGTCTTCATAATACGATTAACACGCTCTTGGGCTGCACTATCGTTTAAGTAACCAGTTTTCTCTTTTGTGCGTGCCAAACTCTCCTGTTGCCCCTCTGCAGAATTATCCATTTTATTTAATGCAGTAGATACGTAAGCCATAGCAATAGCACCACCAGCTAAAGATTGTACCGCAGCAGACGCAGCATTAACAGAAACCGTTTGCATCATAGTAGGTGCCATTGTCACTGCCATAGCAATAGATAAAGTAACCGCTGTAATTTTCTTATTCATTCTCTCAACCTCTTAAACAATGATATAGCTATATAATAAAACAATATAGAATGTAAAAAAATGCCAGAATTTCCACACTACCTATATAATATTACTTCATGATAAATATAGAATGAATAATGGAACAATCATTCATCTATCATAAGATGGTGCAATCTATTATGGTTAATTCAAACATTGCTAACTATTGATCTGTCGTTACTGGTTTAGCTGAAAGTACTACCGCTTCTTTACCATCTTTAGAAACAGCGCCACCATGTGTATAGCCTACTACATCAAAGCCTGCCTCAGCACACTGCTCTGCAATGCTTTCATAATTTTCATTCTTACCACGCGTACATGTAGAAAGATGTACCGTAGTAACACCTTTTTTCTTAAAAGACTCGATTTTCTTAGCAAGATCCCCACCACTATGTGTGAAGCCAACCCACTCAATATCCTCATCAGCATAACGCTCAAAAGAATCCGCTTTATTCATAAATGCTTTCAAACAACCGCCACAAGAACAGCGTTGCATTGTCTCCTCATTCACGAGGACCGCAATTTTTTTAGTCATAAGACCTCCTATGAAAATATAGTATTTAAACTAGTATAACATAGCTATAAGAAAAATACGTATCTCAAAGCACGTTGACTAATGCAAATTATATATAGCTATTACCGCTCCAACCTTGGCTGGAGCGGCGCTAGCAGGGTTAGCT
>CAKQBP010000093.1 GCA_934216375.1 uncultured Veillonella sp. | reverse complement strand
GGTACAAAATGCCGAAGGAGCCGTAAAAGCGGCTCAATCAGCATTCAAATTAGCAGAAACGAATGCCAACCGATACCGTGAACTCTATGCGCAACAAGCGATCAGTAAATTGCAACTAGACCAAGCGGAAAACCAATTGAATGCAGCCTCTGCTCAACTACAACAAGCACAAGCAAGCCTCGATTTGAGTAGCAATCAAAATAGTTATACCAATCTAACAGCCCCAGATACGGGCATTATTACGGCTCTCAATCTTGAATCAGGCCAAGTGGTCGCAGCAGGTCAAAACGTTGGTACCTTAGCGGCAGGTCGCGATCTAGAAGCAGTTATAGCTTTACCAGAACAAGAATTGAGTAAAATTCACGTAGGAAGCCCTGCTAATATTACCTTCTGGGCCTTGCCAAATGTGACGGTTCAAGGTGTAGTTCGTGAAATTTCACCAGTTCCAGATCCTGTGGCGAGAACGTATACAGTAAAAATCTCCTTACAAAATCCGCCTCATGAAGTCCAACTAGGGATGACTATTAATGCTAATCTCACAACAACAGATACGAGCAATATTACGATTCCTTTGACGGCTCTTGTAAAAGACTCAAATGGCAACAATGCAGTCTATATCATCCGCGATAAGAAGGCTCATCTGGTGCCTATCAAAACTGGCGATTTTGGTCAAAACTCAGTTATCGTCACATCTGGTTTAGCTAAAGGCGACATTGTCATCACCGCAGGCACCCAACAATTACAAGAAGGGACGGCGGTTAGTCAATGAAACAATTTAACTTAGCCGAATGGGCTCTTAAACACAAGTCCATTATCTACTACTTCATGGCTGTGCTCCTCACCTTCGGTATTTTCTCATTTACCCATATGGGACGCATGGAAGATCCTGATTTTACGATGCGCACCATGGTGGTCGGTGTTGCTTGGCCGGGGGCTTCTCCACAAGAAATGTCGAATCAGGTAACGGATAAACTCGAAGAAAAACTACGCGACCTTCCTGGTGTAGATTATACAAAATCTTTCACAGATGGCAGCAAATCCGTTATTTATATCAATCTAAGAGAGGATTTGCCATCCGATAAGATTCGTCCCGCTTGGGAAGAAGCGCGGAATATGATCAACGACGAATGGAAATCATTGCCTGCAGGCGTTCAAGGACCGACCATCAACGACAGGTTCGACGATGTATATGGCATTATCTATGCCATTAGTGGTGATGAATTTTCTTATGAAGAAAAGCGTCAACAAGCAGAAGACTTAAAGCGTCAGCTTTTATCTGTTCCTAATGTTAAAAAAATCAGCCTCATTGGGGTTCAACAACAAACCCTCAATGTAACCATAAACAAGGATAAACTCGCATCCTATAAAGTCAGTACACAACAGCTGTTAACAGCGCTTAAACAGCAAAGTATGATGGTTCCAGCTGGTGTGATTACAACGGATACAAACAATGTATATCTTCGCGTCAACGGTCTATTCGATAGCCCTCAAACGGTGCGAAATATGCCAATCCGCATCAATAACCAAACGTTGCGCCTCGGTGACATGGCCGATGTAACCATGACCTACCAAGACCCTAGTAGTCCTCAGTTCTACTACGAAGGCAAGCCGGCTATAGGTATTGCTATCTCCATGGATGCAGGTGGAAATAATATAGAATTTGGTGAAGCCATCGATAAAAAGCTAGCAGAATTGAATAAAACGATTCCTGCCGGCCTCGAACTCAAGCAAGTATCGAATCAGCCTCATATCGTTAAGGAATCTATTGGCGATTTCTCTCAATCCTTATTTGAAGCCATCGCCATCGTATTGCTCGTAAGCTTTGCATCCCTTGGTTTACGAACAGGTGTTGTGGTAGCCCTTACCATTCCAGTCGTTGTGTCTACGACGTTCATCTTGATGTATGAAAGTGGCATTTATCTACATAAGGTTAGCTTAGGTGCCTTAATTCTAGCTTTAGGCCTCCTCGTAGACGATGCTATCATCGTTGTAGAAATGATGAGTGTTAAGCTCGAAGAAGGGTGGGGCCACTTTAAATCGGCTACCTTTGCTTATCAATCTACAGCATTTCCTATGCTATCTGGTACGCTCATTACCTGTGCAGGCTTCTTGCCATTAGCATTGGCACAAGGTATGGTAGCAGAGTTTACAAAATCTTTATCCATTGTTGTATTTATGGCACTCATCCTATCTTGGTTCGCCTCTGTTCTCGTCAGCCCTGTATTGGGTTATAAAATCATTGAAAACAAGGCTCCTAAGCCGGAATCGGAATGGACTAAACGAGACCGTATCATGCACAAGCTCAATGTGACCTTCTATGATAAGTTTGAAAAACTATTACATTGGGCACTAGGACATCACAAGGTAGTCTTATTGGCTACTCTAGGTGCCTTCGCTTTATCCTTGCTTTCACTACCATTGATTAAACAGGAATTTTTCCCATCATCAACGCGTAATGAAATCATTATATCCATGCAATTTCCTCAAAGCTCGTCCATCGAATATACTGCTAACCAAGCAAAACTCATCGATGAACATTTGAAAGATGACGAGCGCATTGCAACCTTCACCTCCTACATTGGACAAGGTTCTCCACGTTTCGTCCTCACCTTGGAACCAGAATTGCAACGGAATAACTTCTTACAATATGTGATTGTCACAAAATCCTTAGAGGATCGCGATAAATTTTATGCTGAATTGACTCCTTATTTAAACGAGCAATTCCCATCGGCCCTTGTAAATACGCAATTCTTACAAATCGGTCCACCATCCAAATTTCCAGTCATGCTTCGCGTTGCTGGCCCTGATCAAAAGGTGGTAAAAGAAATTGCAAATCAAGTAAAAGCTAAAATGCAAGACGATAAAGACTTACAAAATATCGCCTTTGACTGGCCAGATACAGAGCCTGTAGCCAATATTCACATCGATCCAAACAAGGCACGTTTACTCGGCATCGATAGCTATGCTGTATCCTTGCACTTGCAAAGTCTATTGTCTGGTACTAAATCTGGTGAATACTACGAAGGGAACCAAACCATTCCTGTTACCTTCCGTTTAGGTGACAACGAGCAACATAACTTAAGTGCTCTTTCATCCTTGCCAATTCAAACAGGAAATGGATCCTATGTACCACTAAGCCAAATTGCAACCATTACCATGACACAAGAGGATGGTATTATTTGGCATCGCAATATGATGCCAACCATTAGTGTGCATGCCAATGTAAAAGCAGGTATATTGGGTAATGCGAAAACGAAAGAGATTTACAAATCCTTACAAGACATTCGCGATTCCTTGCCTACAGGCTATTCTATTGACCTAGACGGCGCCGCTGAAAAGAGCGAAACAGCCGTTCAAAAGCTATTAACACCAATGCCAATTATGCTCTTTGTAATCATGACCATCCTCATGTTCCAATTAAAGCGTATCGCCCTCATGGTAATGGCTTTACTCACTGCTCCATTGGGGCTAATCGGTGTTGTATTAGCACTCAATATTACGAGAACGCCGTTAGGCTTTATGGCTATTCTAGGGATCATCGCCCTCTCAGGTATGATCATCCGTAACTCCATTATCTTATTAGACCAAATTGAAATCCACAAGGCAGAAGGACAAGAACCTCGTGAAGCGATTATCAATTCCGCTACACTTCGTTTCCGCCCTATCATGCTCACCGCTATCGCAGCGATTTTAGGCATGATTCCGCTCATGGGATCTGTCTTCTGGAGCCCATTGGCCATCGCCTTCAGCGGCGGCTTACTAGTGGCAACGGTTCTAACACTCATCGTATTACCAGTCATGTATGCAAGCTGGTATAAGGTAAAATAACTAATATTTAGCTAATAAAATATATAATATTAATCTAATGAAATGTCTAATATTTTTCTAACGAAATATCTAGTATTTACGTAACATCATAAAATCTAGCATTAGCTAGTAACTTCATTTCCTTAGTAAAAATCCCCTAATCGTTGTGAAAGTTTACACTTAAACATCGATTAGGGGATTTATATTATTTATTATTAAACTACAACGGCTGTACCATTGCATGTAATCATAAGCATGCCATTTTGTGCACCTACTGTGCTGTATTGGAAGGATACACCAATAATAGCATTAGCACCCAATTTAGAAGCTCGTTGAGACATTTCGTCGAGAGCTGCTTTGCGCGCATTCATCAAAGAATCTTCATAGCTGCCACTACGACCACCAACAATGTCTCGAATGCCAGACATAAAGTCTTTTACAAAGTTACGGCCTTCTACGACTTCACCAAATACAATACCTTTGTACTCTTGTACAGGTTTATTTTCAATATGCATAGTTGTTGTAATAATCATAATTGTATCCTTTCTAATTGACTACAATATATTTTGATTTATTATAACAAGACTTTTAGAGAAAAACAAATATAAATATAGCTTTCACATAAAACAATTACATACTATATATCAAAAATTTACATATTATACATCAAAAAAAGACCTGTTCACTACTTTCATAATGAACAGGTCTAATTTTATATTTTTATCTATCAAAATCGCGGTCTAAGTTAACTTCTTTCAACGGCACAACTTTAGTTTTGTTGATGTATTTGTAACCAAGGTACACTGCGAAGAAGATTGGCAAGCCAATATAGGCAACGGATACGCCGTACCAGTCGATGGTATCACCTGTGAAAGCGGAGTAGTTTTGACCACAGATGATGATGACGCAAAGAATGAACGCCAAGATTGGGCCAACTGGGAATAACCACGCTTTGTATGGCAATTCACTAAGATCTCTGCCTTGTGCAATAAAAGCACGGCGGAAACGATAGTGAGATACTGCAATACCAACCCATGCGATGAAACCGCATAAACCAGAGATATTAACAATCCATGTATAAGCTGTACCTTCACCGATAAAGCTTGTTAGGAACGCAAATAAACCGATTGCTGTCGTTAAGATTAACGCAGGTACTGGAACGCCGCGTTTATTTAACTTAGCAAAAATTTGAGGTGCTTGACCTTCCTTAGCGAGTGCGTACAACATGCGCGTAGAAGAGTACAGACCAGAGTTGCCAGCACTCAATACAGCCGTTAAGATGATAGCATTGATAAAGCTAGCAGCAAAGGCAAAACCAAAGCGGTCAAATACGAGTGTAAATGGAGAAATAGATACGTTCTCTACACTAGAATTCAATAGATTTGGATCTGTGTACGGAATCAAGAAACCGATAACCGTAAAAGCACCGATATAGAATAATAGAATACGCCAGAAGATTGTATTAATCGCTTTTGGCACGTTCTTTTCAGGGTCTTCCGCTTCACCAGCGGCTACACCGATCAGTTCAGTACCTTGAAAGGAGAATCCTGCCACCATAAAGATAGCAAGAATAGATTCCCAGCCACCTACAAATGGAGCCTCTCCTACAGTCCAGTTTGCAAATCCTGGAGATGTACCACCGATACCAAAGATGAGCATAAAGCCACAGAATAGAAATACGAATACTGTAATAACTTTGATGCTAGAGAACACATATTCACTTTCACCAAAGGAACGAGTAGATAAATAGTTCAAGCCAAATAAAATGAGCAAGAACAGAGCAGACCATACGATGGCAGGCACATCAGGAAACCAATATTTCATGATAAGCGCCCCTGCTAATACTTCAGCAGCCAAGGTAATAGCCCAGTTAAACCAGTAATTCCAACCTAAGGCAAAACCAAAAGCAGGGTCTACATAGCGTTTTGCATAAGTCCCGAAGGAACCAGGAATTGGCAAGTATGTAGCCATTTCCCCAAGAGATGTCATGAGGAAATAAACCATGATACCAATGAGGCCGTAAGCTACAAGAGCACCACCAGGGCCAGCTGTACTTACCACTTCACCACCGGCAACGAATAAACCTGTAC
>CAKQBP010000092.1 GCA_934216375.1 uncultured Veillonella sp. | reverse complement strand
CAAGGGCTGTAATGTATGTCCAGAGCTCAATACAGCTATTATTGACTATAAGGAGGGTGGCAGAGTTGAAAAAGTTACGTTTGGCCTTAAATAAGGGCGAAGAATTACGATTCCTGTCACACCTTGATTATGCTCAAGCTGTAGAGCGTATGATTCGTCGCGCAGAAATTAAAATGGCATATTCTGAAGGCTTTAATCCTCATATGAAAATTAGCTTTTCCTCTGCACTTGCTTTAGGCGTAACGGCAGCAGCTGAATATATCGATATGGATGTGCTCAAAGATGATAGTTTAGAGTCCATTATGGACCGCTTAAATCGTGTAGCGCCTCCTGGTCTTGAGGTCCTAGATGGTAAAGAAATGCCTGAAAAGGTGAAAAAAATGATGGCCATCTGTAACTTTGCTATCTATGAGGTAACAGGTCCTGTGACAGATAAAAATACAGATTGGGATGCGTTACTTAAACCTTTTAATGAAGCAACGGAAATTTCTTATGAAAAGGTGACACCTAAGAAAACTCGTACCATTGATGTAAAAGAGTTTGTAAAAGAACCGGTCGTAGCCTCTATTAAGGATGACATGGTGACTCTTACAATGGGCATCGGTATTTATCCGCAAGGGACTATTAAACCTAGCGAAGTATGGAATCTTGGTAAAGAACAGTATAATTGGCCTATTACTTCAGATTACGAAATTCACCGTAAAGCCATTATGGTAGAAAACGAAGAAGGTCGCTATACGCCATTAGAGATTAATTACTAATTATAATTTAGCTGATAAAGAAGGGAGGGATAGGATGCATAAAATTTTGGTCAATGTTATGCGCGAAGAAATTCGTATGGCTGTTATCGACGAAGAAGGCCAGCTAGTGGACTTTGTCTTGGAGCGTACCGATGAGTCTCATATGGCAAATCATATGTACAAAGGCACAGTAAAGAATGTATTGAATGGTATGCAAGCGGCCTTTGTTGATATTGGGGGCTCTCAAAATGCGTACTTGAACTTACAACAAGGGAAGGAACAGAAAATTTTGCCACGCTTATCTGTGGGGCAACAAATTCTCGTTCAAGTAGTGAAAGAAGAAATGCTTGGTAAAGGTGCTCGCGTAACTGCTGATGTCAGTTTGGCGGGCCGATTTATGGTGCTTTTACCGTATTCTGAAGGTATGCATATTTCTAAAAAGATTACTGACGAAGCCTTGCGTGTAAAGTTGCAAGAATTAGCAGCACCTTATGTACAGGAAGGTTGCGGTTTTATTATTCGCACTGCGGCAGCTAAGGCTAGTGCTGATGAAATAGGCCGTGACATGGATTACTTGTGGCGTACATGGCAACATGTGTTGAAGCGCTTTAAGGTGGCTAAGAGCGGTACTGATTTATATAGTGACGCAGATTTCTGGTTTCGTCTTGTGCGGGACTATGCTCATCGCAATGTAGAAGAAATCATTGTCGATTCCGATATGGGTGAAGATCGATTGATGGATCTCTTAGGTCATGGCCCTACATCGCAACAAATTAAAGTAACACGTCATCGCGATAGCACACCTATTTTTAAAGCAAACCATATTGAACCGCAATTAGAAGATCTTATCTCTCGCGATATTAATCTTCCTTCTGGAGGGTCAATCCGTATTGATCATACGGAGGCTCTCACCGTATTTGATGTAAATTCTGCTCATTATACTGGTAAATCTAATAAGCTAGAAGATTTAGCTTTTACAGTCAATAAAGAGGCGGCAAAAGAGATCTGTCGTCAATTGCGCTTGCGTGATATCGGTGGTATTATCGTCATCGATTTTATTGATATGAAAGATAAAGAACATCAACAAGAGTTATTAAAATTGTTGGGGGCACAAGCTAAGTTAGATAAAATGAAAACCGTTGTATGCGGCATTAGTTCGCTTGGCCTCGTAGAGATGACGCGAAAACGAGCTCGCCAAGGCTTGCAAACCTTGATGTTTGATACATGCCCTCAATGCGGTGGTACGGGCTATATGTTGTCGGGTCGTACTGTATATATGCAGATTGTGCGTCGCATCCGCGAGTTATTTAAATCAGGACGTATTAAAACGAATCTAGAAATCGAAGTTCATCCGGAGGTGGCCCAGTATTTAACAAAGGCTATTGTCGAGGATTTAGGTGAGTCTATAGGTCGCAAGATTTCTATTGTAGTAAATCCACAAATTAGTCGAGAAGGATATTCCTTGATGGCTATAGCCGAATAAGTAAGTAGTTTGTTTATAGGTGAGTATAGTGTCTATATTTGAAATTGTATTAATTAGTATTGGTCTTGCCATGGATGCTTTTGGCGTATCTATTGGTAAGGGGCTGACAATGCCTGTAGGTGAGAATGGTCGGAAGGTCACTTTGGCCTTTCTATTTGGCTTGTTTCAGTTCCTAATGCCCCTCATCGGTTGGCTCATAGGACGTCAATTTATCGATGTCATATCTGATTGGGATCACTGGATTATCTTTGGTCTTCTTGGCTATTTAGGTATCGCTATGATTCGAGAAGGGCTTAGCGATGATGATGAAGAGGACGATGATAAGCAATTTTTAGGTGTCTGGGAGATGGTGATGCTCTCCGTAGCGACCAGTCTCGATGCGATGGCTGTAGGGTTGACCTTTGCGTTCTTACCTATTAATGTATGGGAAGCTTCTACCATGATTGGTATTATTACCTTTTGCATTTCTTTAATTGGTGTGTACTTAGGTAAATTTATGGGCCAATTTGTTGGAAAATATGCAGATATAGTTGGTGGAGGTGTATTAATTCTCATCGGTACAAAGATACTCTTACAGCACCTTGGAATTATCGGAGAATTTTAAAGCTCTGTATATATATAAGTGTTAAAAACTAGGCGAATTCTGTAGTTTTTGGTTTGACATGATAGTGTAAATAGTATATACTATATCAGTATTAGTTCGGTTTTCTGAACTTTGCAATCCGCGTGAAGCAGGTTTAAACGCCCGACCGAAGTTCGGGTCGGGATACCGAATTCAGCGAGTTCGATAACAAGGAGGTGTTCTCATGTACGCAATTATTAAAACTGGTGGTAAACAATATCGCGTTGCTGAAGGCGATGTAATTACTATCGAAAAATTGGAAGCAGCTGCTAACGAGTCCGTTACATTCGAAGAAGTTTTGACTGTAGTGAATGACGGCGACGTTAAAGTTGGCGCTCCTCTTGTAAACGGTGCAAAAGTTACAGGTACAGTTCTTGAACATGGTAAAGGTAAAAAAATCTTAGTATTCAAATACAAAGCTAAATCCAACTACCGTCGTCGTCAAGGCCATCGTCAACCGTTCACAAAAGTTCGTATTGAATCTATCCAAGCTTAATTATGGTTTCCATTGGAATCCAGCGGAATAGTGATGGCCAAGTCATTGGTTGTCATATGTCCGGTCATGCAGGATATGATGAACATGGCTTCGATATCGTATGTGCTGCAGTGTCTGCCTTATCGGCAACGGCAATGTTAGGCCTCACCCAAATTGCTCAACAAGAAGGTGAGTATACGAATAGCGAAGGTCAATGTGATATAGTTCTCTCTGGTACGATAAATCAGAGTGGACAGGATATTCTGGGGACTATGCTTCTCGGTTTGGAGGAAATTAGCCGTCAATATCCAGAGTTTGTCCAAATTCACGAAATATAGGAGGTGAACTTAATGTTTACTTTTGATTTGCAATTGTTCGCACATAAAAAAGGTGTGTCCAGTACTCGTAACGGTCGTGATAGTGAATCTAAACGTCTTGGTGTTAAATGCCATGATGGTTCCATCGTAAAGAGCGGTAACATCATCGTTCGTCAACGTGGTACTCACTTCCACCCTGGTACTAACGTAGGTATCGGTAAAGATGACACTTTATTCGCACTTGTGCCTGGTAAAGTAGCATTTGAACGTGCTGGTCGTTATAACCGTAAAGTTAGCGTATACCCTGTAGAAGCTTAATTTTACAAGACTATTAATCCCTAGTGGTTTCCACTAGGGATTTTTTATTGTTTATTATGGTGTAAGTTGTATTGGTATAATATAATATAATTTAAAGTGATTATTAAATATATCATAGAGTCTTGAAATATGATCGGAGGCATTATGGCACTATTAGAGTTATCTAATATATCCTATGTTGTAAACGAAAAGTCTATTATCCGTGATGTGTCTCTATCTGTACATGAAGGAGAGTATCTCACTGTTGTAGGCCCTTCTGGTAGTGGTAAAAGTACACTTTTAAAATTATGCAGTGATTTGATTAGTCCTACCTCAGGGATTATTACTTATAATGGACGTGATTTAACCACTATAGATCCAGAAAGTTATCGAAAAGAGGTAGGTTATTGCTTTCAAAGACCTTACTTGTTTGCAAAAACGGTGCGTCGTAATATTTTGTTCCCTTATGATATTCGAGGTATGGAACCTGATATGATTCGTATCAAATATCTTTTCGATTTACTTCATATGCCTATTGAATATCTTGAGCGCCATAATGATGAACTATCTGGTGGAGAAATGCAACGGATTTGTCTCATTCGAAGCCTTATCTTTGAACCTAAAGTATTGCTTTTAGATGAGGTTACCTCTGCATTAGATGCTGTTAACACGGCTATCGTGGAACAGGTAATCGATGAACTTCATAATAATGGGATGACCATCATAGCAATAACACATAGTGAGGAACAAAGCTTACGTAAGGCTAATCGCCGCATTACAATTGTAGATGGATCATTAGCTAAAGAGGAGGTATTACGATGAGTCAATTTCATGCTATTTCAGCCACGTCATTATGCCTTGCATCTATATTAGTTATTATAAGTATGTTTATGTCCTATCGGCAGGAGTTGAAGTTAGAGAAAGATATTTTTATAAGTGCTTTACGAGCTACCATACAGTTATTTGCCATAGGCTTTATTTTAGCTTATATTTTTAGTACTGAAAGTCCTATATTCATAATCGGATTATTAGGTTTTATGGCTATTAATGCAGCCTATAATTCTTCTAAACGCGGCAAGGGAATACCATATGCATTGTGGATTTCTTGGTTTGCCATAACCGTAGGTGCAAGCATTACATTATCGATTTTGCTTCTAACAGGTGTGCTTAACTTTACTGCTTATCAGGTGATTCCTGTTGGAGGGATGGTTATTAGTGGAGCTATGGTGGCAATTGGCCTTTGTTATCGACAAATGCTATCAAATTTTGAGTTACGCCAACAAGAGGTGGAAATTAAACTAGCGTTAGGAAGTACACCTAAGCAAGCGTCAAAAGCCATCGTGCGAGATGTTATAAAGACTGGCTTGCAGCCTACTGTGGATAGTGCTAAGACTTTAGGAATCGTGGCTTTACCAGGAATGATGACAGGTCTTATCTTAGCGGGGATGCCTCCACTTGAAGCTGTAAAATATCAAATGATTGTGACATTTATGAGTTTATCTACTATATCGATTGCTTGCTTTATTACTTGTCAATTAGCGTATAGGACATTTTTTAATAATAGAAATCAATTAAATAGGTGAATTTAGTGCTTTAAATATATTTTATAGTACATCAAATCAGAATATTTACTCATAACTTAGAGTAGTAGCCTTAAGGTTACTACTCTTTTTTATAGTGATAATGTTTATATATGATTATAGGAATAAAGAATATTGGATATAATTTTGTATAGTTATAAAGCTTTACTTATTTTGTTTTTAACATTGCATTATTGCTATAAATGATAATGAGATTTATTATTGAAAAAGATAGAGTGTTGTTGATATAATGTATCAGTAAATTCTATAGTATTTTGTATTGTAAGGAGTTTTTATGAGCAATTATGACGTAGAAACAAGGGGAGGGCGCGCAGCTAAAACTACGCTACTAGGTATACTGGCTTTAGCTATTTTAATTGCCACATCTCTTGGTTCACTCTTCATTGGGA
>CAKQBP010000091.1 GCA_934216375.1 uncultured Veillonella sp. | reverse complement strand
CAAATCTTCACTAACCGTTGATTTAGCCATGCCAAAAAAGTCGCAAAAGTAATTTAAAGGAATCAATTTTTGCGGTGAATCAACTAACAGTTTTGTCATTGCCACCATTCGTTCTACACGCCGTACTTTATCCATAGGGTTATCCTTTACCATTCATCATATAACTATTGAGTATACTCATCAATTTAACATCATGAGTCATCATCATATATCTATATTATACCATAATTTCCGAATATTCGAGGTTTTGAATACATTATAATTCGGTAAAAGAAAAACTCTCTAGCATTTTATACAAGAATATGATTTTAGTCTATAAACCTATCATATAGTTATATAAAGCTAGAGAGTCATCATTATAAAATATAAACCTTTACAGATTGACGTCCAAACTGCAATGCTTCTGCACGAGAATCAAAAGCTAAATCAATGCGATGCCCTTTAATAGCACCACCTACATCGTCAGCTACAGCATAGCCATAACCTTCAATATATAATCGCGTTCCCAAAGGAATTAATTTAGGGTCTACAGACACAAGTCCCTTCCGTAGACGACTACCTGTAGCTGTATATTTTCCGTTGCCAGGATCTTGAGATGAATAGCCACTAGCCTCCATCGTTAAAACTTTAGAGTATTTATTAGGCACTCCATTATGATTGCGTTCTGTGCCATGGCCACCATAACGAGTCTCCATCTTTTCCAAAGCATTCATCGTAGCAGGACCAACACGACCATCTACAGGGAGCCCTTTAGATTTTTGAAATTTTCGAACAGCCTGTTCTGTATTATGACCGTAAATGCCATCTATAGAATCATGTAAAAAACCTTGATGCTTTAACATGGTTTGCACCTTACTAACGTGATGCCCTCGTTGCCCCCGATCAATAGTTTTTGCTAATGATACAGAGGATACCATTACAATCATACAAACAAGCGTACATGTAATAATTATTTTTTTTATCATATACACCTCACCTTACATTAAGTAGTATACTATACAGTTTTAAATAATCTATAAACCATAAAGGTTCTATTAATATCAATAATTCATATATTAAATTATAGTTATAGTAATAATTTTAAAGGTGTATTACATATATATCATAAAATTATAAGATACCAATGAAAATCTCCATTATATCCTGCAAGAATATTCACTTAGATTACTTCTAAAGTCGGAAATTCTCTTCAGTCTACAATGGAGATTTAATAGTTTTATTTAATTTTAGCAGTTATGGTATACACCAATATGACATTCTTTTCGGTTTGCACCAACAAGTCTTAAGAAGATGTAACCAAATAATGCAGAGATTAATGAGCCAAGTATAACGCCACCTTTTGCCATTTCTTGAGCGTGACCGGGTTCAAATGCCAAGATAGATACGAAGATACTCATTGTAAAGCCTATACCACATACAATCGCAGTACCATATACATGCTTCCAATTAGCTTCTGTCGGCATTGGTACAAGGCCACATTTCACCATCGCAAATACTGCACCAAAAATACCTAATTGTTTCCCTATAATAAGACCTAATGCAACACCAAGCACTACAGGATGTGTTAAGTCATTAACAGATACATTACGTAAATCTACACCGGCATTAAAGAATGCAAATATTGGTACAATTAAAAAACTAACCCAATTGGATAATAAATGTTCCCAATGTTGCATTGGACGAACATACTTACGGCCTCGTTTACCTTTTGAAGGAATTGTCATAGCTAAGATTACACCAGCCATAGTTGCATGTAAACCAGATTTTAATACACAATACCAAAGGATAAACCCTAGAATGATATATGGTAAAGGTCGTACATATCCTTGCTTATTACAGTAGATTAAAGCAGCTACAACTACGACAGCTGCACCTAAATACATCATGTGAATACTTGACGCATAGAAGATTGCAATTACGATGATAGCAATCAAATCATCTATAACGGCAAGAGCTGTTAGAAATACTTTCATTGAATTCGGTACTCTAGAGCCTAATGCAGATATAATACCGATGGAAAATGCAATATCCGTAGCAGTTGGTATTGCCCAACCATGTATATATTCAGAATGAAAACCTGCAATTAAGTAGTAGATAAAAGCGGGCGTTAGAACACCAAATAATGCGGCAATGCCTGGCATCACACGCTTAGCATTAGTATTAAGCTCACCTGATACTAATTCACGCTTAACTTCGAGACCTACAAAAAGGAAGAAGATTGCCATCAATGCATCATTAACCCATTCTAAAATTGTTAGATTACCTATATGGTGATTAACGATTTGAAAGTATTGTTCAGATGATGGAGAGTTCGCTAAAATTAAAGCGAGTACTGTTGCTCCTAGGAGTACAGATGTAGCTGCACCTGGAGAACGTAAGAAAACAAAAATGCGTTCCATTTGAATCCTTTCTATACTTACAAAAGATTATTTTATTAAATTTTACCACGCATCTTGCGTATTTGATAAGCTAAAATTAGGACAATCGCACCTAGCAAGCCTGCCGTGATTGATCCTATAAAGATACCTACCTTAGCCATTTCTTGTGTTATACCTGGTGGGAAAGCCAGTGTAGCAACAAAAAGGCTCATAGTAAAGCCAATACCACACAAAATAGCTGTCCCATAAATTTCAGGCCACGTCGTTTTTGTAGGCATCTTAATTGCCTTAGATTGAACCAAAATGTAGACGGCAGAGAATATACCTAATTGTTTTCCTAAGATTAAACCGAATGAAACACCTATGATTACAGGATGGAATAAATTATCTATGGAAAAATCAGCAAAGGATACACCAGCATTTAAAAAACTAAATAATGGTATAATTAAGAAGTTTACCCAATTGCGTAAAGCATGGGCCCATTCTTCCATAGGATATACTACCTTATCTATAACTTTACCTTTAAAAGGAATTGTCATAGCCAGTACAACACCAGCAATGGTAGCATGCACACCAGATTTTAAAACTAAATACCAAAGAACTAATCCTAGAACACAATACGGAAGTGGTCTTAAATAGCCTTGCTTATTAGTATAAATCAGTAAACCAGTTACAGCCGCAGCAGCTATTAAATCCATAAAATTAACGCCTGCCCCATAAAAGAGAGCAATAACGACTATGGCAATCAAGTCGTCAATAATAGCTAATGCAGCTAGAAAGGCTTTCATCGCTGTAGATACCTTATTACCAAGCATTGTAATAACGCCTATAGCAAAAGCGATATCTGTAGCGGTAGGAATCCCCCAACCATGTCTATATTCTGGCATATATCCAGCCGCAAAATAATACACAATAGCTGGCGTAATAACACCTGCAAATGCGGCTAATACGGGAAGCACACGTTTCGCCTTCGTATCAAGCTCCCCAGAAATCATTTCCTTCTTGATCTCTATACCAACATAAAGGAAAAAAAGAGCCATTAAGGCATCATTTACCCACTCCAGTATAGTCATTGGACCAAGGTGTATTTGCATGACTGCAAAATACTGTGCTGCAATCGGTGAGTTCGCCACAAGAACGCCTAAAATAGCAGCGGACAGCAAGGATATCCCACCAGCAGACTCTGACTGGAAAAATGCTTTTATAAAATTCATAATAACTACCACTTTCTGAGTCATAAATAATAATACGTATTTTTATGTATATAAAAACAACTATATTTATTATTATATCATTTCAGTTCGAAAATAATCAATATTGTTTACTTTCTTTAAGTAAAGAGATAAAAAATACAATAAGTGATACAGTTAAACAAATAGCAGCAATCGTATTCATAACAGGATTTTGCCAAAGTGGTAGAAGCAATCCTATAAGAACAGATATACTACAAAATAATGGTGTACGCCAAATATGCTTTTCCTCTACCGATACTTTAGATAGAATTACATCTGATTTTTTATACTTTCTAATAATAGTCATCATAAGTCCAGTCACGATACCAATAATGAGAACAATATCCCATATAGCCCACAATATCTTCAGAGCCATCGTATTATGATTATGAATATGTAGGTTAATCATAGTCGTCATACCTGTAAAATACCATGGAACTGCTTTAGTAGAAAATCTATCATTACTAGAATCGACATACAAGTTAGCATATACAGGCTGTCCAAGAAACATAGCTGGATCATCATCATTTTCTGCACCTAAATAAAATGCATAATGGTAATTGTTAAACTTAGATGGATAATCCATAGAAATAACTTGTCGATCTGGATATACTTTCATTATACGAGAAATTGCTTCTGATGGTTGCAATATTTCAGATTGTCCAATCGAAAGTTCCTGTTTAGCATTATGAAGTACATCGGCATTATAGTTATCATTTGCAATAAAAAAGCCCCCAATCCATACACCTGTTATACATAATATAAATCCCCAGACCGTTGCAACTATTGAGAATTCACGATGTAATACACCTATTTTCATTTTCTTAGATAAAACAGAGGCTTTAGAATAACTTTTACGAAATGGACCATATAAAAAAATCCCTGAAATAATAGTGAGACTACATAAAAATGATAAGAATGTTACAATATATATGCCAATTTTACCTAAATCTAATCGTGTATGTAATTGATGAAGAGTATGTAACATACTACGAATCCAAGGATGTACAGGAGGCTCATTATGTGAAGTAATCAGTTCTTTAGATATAGGATTATATAAAACATAATCCCCACCCATTCCCATGCGAGCTGGAGGTGCTACCGTAGCCGTAGATTCAATAATACGATACCGTAAAATATGTGTAGCCCCCATAGCAGGGGATATATTCAAAATATCTTTTGATGGATATTTCTGTTTAACAAGTAGTGCCCCCTGATCAGCATACTTAAATATAGATTCTTCATGTTCATTCATCGACATTATAGCTGATGAATGATGTATTGTTCCACCTTGAGCCCATGCATTTAACTCAGTTCGAAACATGAGTACTAATCCTGTAATACAAAACATTAAGAAGAAAATTAAGGAAATGATAGATAACCATTTATGAACTTTATATACTTTTGACATACGAATTCCTCCTTTTCTATTATTTTATACATCTAGATTGAAAGTAATTCAATACATTTACTACTATAGGTATAATCATAGATATATCTATGATTACTTGAATGTATATGTAAATATATGATACAATATTTACATCGTGCGGGCGTAGTTCATCGGTAGAATGCGAGCTTCCCAAGCTTGAGAGGAGGGTTCGATTCCCTTCGCCCGCTCCATATAATTTGTGATGTAATGTATATCACAAATTATATGCAAAATATTATAATATATATACTTTTTGTATTGTTTTTTAAGGAGATATCCATGAAATTAAGTGCAAGAAATCAATTAAAAGGTACTATCGTTGAGATCCAAGAAGGCGCTGTAAATGCAATCGTAAAAATCAACGTAGGTAATAATAATATTGTTACTGCTGACATTACTATTCAATCCGTTAAAGAATTAGGCTTAGCAGTTGGCAAAGAAGTTGTCGCTGTTATCAAATCCACTAGCGTAATGGTTGGTGTAGAATAATAAAGAATTAGAGCTGCTTAGGCAGCTCTTTTTTTGTATATATATTAAATTCCTAATAAGTTGTTATTAATATATAGGCTCTATGATTTTGTGATCATGGGGCTTGTTATTTACATAAATATGGAGTTGCTCAACTAGTTTACGGTTCGATACCATTGGTGCTGCGCACCGCGGTATCGATTAGATAAAGTTTATTTACATATATTTAAAGTAGCTCAACTGCTTTACGGTTCGGTAACATTGGCACGTTGTGCCTCGTTACCGTATGGATTAGTTAGATACTACCATTAGCCGCGGCTTCCTATCAATCCTCACTGTGGATTTCCCTTCTCTGCTTCGCAGCTCGGTAAATCTTACGTTCGGAAGAAGGTGATGTGTGGGCCCCATACGTCGCTGCGCTCCTCTGTTGCCTCACACCCTACCCTTCCCAGCTCCGTCTGACACGGACACTTAG
>CAKQBP010000090.1 GCA_934216375.1 uncultured Veillonella sp. | reverse complement strand
CAAGTAGATATATTTATATAGAATAGACATGTGATGAAGTTTACATGTCTATTTTTTTAGCGATATTATGCAATCTTTAGTTATATTAACTCGTTTATAGTAATGCTATAATAAAGTTAACTATAAATTCTGCTTATAGATGATGGGAGTATTGAAGTTAGTTAATATAAAGGTACATTTTTATGAGCTTTTACAATTGGATTCAAGAAAAGCTTTTTGACAATTACGAAGAGTGGCACATGAAGAGTCCCGATTATAATCGAAACGGTTTTAACATAGTTGGCGTAGATAATACATTAAAGGCCATGCATGATGGATCTTTCATGTACATGGAGCTATATCCTCCTTATGCCATCGATGGTTGCACTGCGATGAAGGCTCGTGTAGGAAAAACGCAGGATGCAGTGGATATATTCTTAGACATAGATGGTAAGACCTATCGTATGGCAGATGTACGTTATCCAGATGCGGTGCAGATGATGCGGGCTTTTGTGAAAAAGCGGAGATTGCCTGATCCTAGTTTGTATGTAGAAGTAGCAAATCTAGATATAGAGCAGATGAAACCAACATTTACAGAGCTAGCAACGTTATTACTAGGCGATGCCAAACAAGCTAAATCTTTTATGACCGAGGCTAAGTTGTGCTCCATGGAAGACTTAGAAGATAGCTGGTGGAATCTCTATGAAAAACTGTTATCTAGAGGTCGTGCCGTAGAGCTAAGCTGTAAATGTGAAATAGAGGATTTTCTTCATAATGTGCAGAAGTTAATACGTAGTAAGGCTTTAGATACTAGGGAAGACCTGACTTTTGATACAGCCGCATTCGATGACAGTCAATGTATTATGGATTGGAGTGCTCAACTTAATTCCACTTGGAAAAACCATAAGTTAGTAGGCATGGACATTGGTACAGATAGTTTTGTGCTTATGGTACTTTCAAATGGGGAATTCGAAACGGCCCAAGAACTAGCAAAAGATCTGTTACATAGAATCGATGTAGCAGAACGTTTGTGATGTAACGAAAATTATGATGTAGTAGCACGATTATAATGTGGCAGTATCTATAAAAAGGTTGTAATTCTTAACTGTAAACAATTTGCACCGTATAAATGTAATGAATAGGAGAGAGTCATATGAGTATTGTACGTTTGCCAGAATATGAAGCAGAGTTTGACTCTGAAGTATTTGAAATCTATGCATTACCGCGTAGTGATGCGCATGGGGCTAGTCCTTATTTAGAGAAGTACCATAGACCACTGGTGTCTACCGATGCTATCCTAGATACTCGAACTGGCGTGCTTGACCGTAGCGAAGGCATTTTGACTTGGATTATTGAGGGCCTTGACGATAGATGGGGCTATTCTTTTGAGCCGCACGGTGTCTATAAATTGTTAGTTAAGAAAGCTAAGCCCATAGAGGATTTAGGTTATATGCGTCCCTCTTGGAATAATCGCTATTATGTGCTCGAGGTGTTAGAGGAGCATGCTAAACACAGCGAATTAGAGGCATTGTCTGCGTATTTAAAAACCCCTAAATACCTTTATACCGATAGGGGTGATTTTATGTTAAATCGAGAGTATCAATATTACACAGCGAGAATTGATGATTATGCATTCACCCTTGATGTAGACGAGGGTTCTGATGAAAGCTGTACCGTAGCATTGGCGGCTTTCAATAAGATTAAAAATTTCAAAGACTTTGAACAACGAATTAGCGTGTACATTAGTGAAACATTGCTAGATTTAGCTAATGATTGGCTCGACAATGACGATCAAGACCCGATTTCGGCAGATGTATTTGCCAAGCGTATTACGATGGGCGAATTGGCGTTTCGTAACGATGGCACCATAGAGGTCTATTATGACGACGACGATATATTCTGGGGACACTGTATCATAGCCCATATTGATGCGGATGGGAACCCTGTTGATGCAGATATTGCAGGATGATAATTTAGCGGAGAGAGACGATGGAAGATATGTATAATCAAGTAAGAAGTTTTTTCGCTAATGACATTGATCTAAATGATTTATACGATTCTGAAGCTGTCGTTTGGATTGATTGGCGTGAGTACGATGAAGATGTAGTGCGCTATTTTAATGATATGATGGATGAGCCTATCGATATTAAAATGGTTAGTAATGGCAAGGCTTATGGTGACGATATTGTGTTACAAAAAGGCGATAAAGAGCTGCAAATTCCTTACGGTGATGAGCAAGATCGGGATGTGACCATCAAATATTTCAATGACTTTGTTAAGCCTGCCTATGAGGTGCGTTGGTTTACTGAAAGTCTTGGGAACGATACGCTCGGATTTACCGTGCTTTCAGGGCTGGAATGGGCGAAATTAAACGATGAATTTGGTGCGGATACGGTTCGTTATTATTTTGAACCTATTGATTTTGAAAGCGACATGTTTAATCTCGGCATGGACGAAGCCTCTGCATTGCTTGCATTACGAGAAGACAGTGAAGGCGTTAATTCTGACTTTAGTACACAATTAGACTGGATTAGAATCATAAACAAAGAAAAGTCCTTCTCTTTACCTGGAAAGGCTTTCGGTCGTGATGAAATCGCTTCTTATACAGAAATGGATGTATGGAAAACTGTTGTTCAGGTACTAGGCATGTCTTTAGAAGTAAATGTAGCTGCTGAATTACAAAAATTTTATGATGCTGCACATCGAGCTCCTTTATATACTTGTTATTTCCATGAAGATGATGGAACCGTTACAGAATCACATAATCTGTTTTTCTAGACGTATTGTTTAAAAGGAGAATTATATGGCTATTGATGGAGTAAAAATCATAGATAGTGATGATGGCCATGATATTTACAATTTGATTGTTGAGCGCTATAGAGATGGTATCAGTATTGATACCATTGTTTCAGAAATTCTGGCTGAAGAGCAGAATTTTTGTACTGACGAATTCTATACAGAAATTTATTGGACTGCCGTAGCCTATTCGCTGTGGAAGATAGGTCATCTGCCGCAGGATATCAAAGAGAAAGCATTAGACATAATCAGGAAGGGCGCTCATGAGTTTTGGCTAGAAATTGATAGTAAGGCGCTCAAACAACGGCAAAAGGTGTTAGATACATTAGCCGTACAACTACAAAGTGAAAATCCAAAGCCTCTAAAGGTTCGTAAATCTAAAACAAAGCGAGAACCTCATTTTAAGGTGGGCGACGTATTAGCTGTTAAGTTTGAAAACGAGTATGGAGCTATTTTTGTATCTGATGTGGATCAATCACCGCGGAAAATCGAGTACCATTTGGCCTGTACAAGACTTTTACAAGCGCACAAACCTAGTATGGATGATTTTTTAAATAGTCAAATTTCCTGTCGTAAAGATAATACAAATTTCGGTATCGATACCGACTGTTGGTTTAATCATAAGGACTTAGGGCTGCTATTAGGTGATTTGGAAATCATCGGAACCGTTGAGCTGTATCCGTGCAAGCTCTGGAAACTAGCGCCGGCAGGCACATTGGACGATATCTACAATGAGATTACAGATGAACCGAGGATAGGCAGACTTCGGCTAATAGATACGTATGAACTGGTGAAAGATATTATTCGTCAATAATTACTGACAGAGATAGAGCACTAACTATCTAGGGAGGTTTTAGGTTATGGGACTCATTGCAAATTATAATTGTGTAAATGATAAGAATTTAAAAGAGCTCAAGGGTTTAGGTTCATCAGAGGAAGAGCTTTTTGAAACCGTTGAAGAGTGGAGTGATGAGGACGAGTTATTGCTAGACATTGATAAGATGTGGGATGTCCTTCACTTCGTGCTTACTGGTGTGAGCGCTAATCATATAATAGATGATAATCCACTTAGCCAAGCTGTGCTTGGTGTAACGTCGATTGAGGACTTATCTGAATATATGGCTTATACGGAACATTCCAAAATAGTTGATATCCTAGCGGCTTTAGAGCAGTTTGATATAGAACAAGCACTCGAATCTTTCGATATGAAAGCCTGCAAAGAAGCAGAGCTATACCCAAATATTTGGGACTATGATGAGGAAGAGGAGGAAATCAAAGATGAAATTCTCCACGATTTCGAGCAAATGAAAGTGTTCTATAAAAAAGTGCTAGAAGCGAAGGGCCATGTAGTAGTTACGATTTGTTAAGCTGCCAAAATTAAAATACGCACTATTTTAGAGAGCCCAGAATTATATGAGAAATAGGTCATGTAAAGGAAACAGTTGCAATGGACAAAGCGCGTAAAAAGGAATTATTGAAAGACTATAAAGCTAAAGAAAAACAGAGTTTTCAAGATAGTTTGCCTATGGATGAAGAGCTATTTTGGAATCTTTTTGACTATGTAGATGAGAAATTAGAGACAAATGATGGTTGCGATCATAGTTTGACTTTCACAAGAGAATTTTTGGAAAAGCAGAGCGTAGATGTTGAAAGTGTACTAGCCTGGATTATTAATGAAGGTGGCGGGTGTGATTGTGAGGTTCTCTACAATGTAGAAGAGAGATTTGAAGAGTAATATCTATGTAATTGGGGAGATTTTCGTATACGGCTTGTTTTTGACTTAGAGCAAACTGTAAGCAGTCTAATGTAAATTTATTTGTGATTTTGGCAACCAAGTAATCTTTGGTAAAAAATCATAGTATACTAGAAATGTTATATACTGCCGGCGATATTAGCGATTTTGTCTAAGAAGCGTCGGCGTTTTTCGTCTGAGCTGTTTTCCGTGCCCGCCAACTGGGTATGTGTAACCGGTTTGATGCCGCAGGATTTCAGAATCTGATTTTTTAATACCTTGCCATAGTCCTGGATAAACGGCGTCAAAAAGGCGGGAGTGTTGTGGGTTGTGATAATCCAGGCAGATTTTCCTTGTAAATGACCTATAAGGCCTCTTTTACCATATGAATAGGCAAAGCCCGCTGTAAAGACGCGATCGATAAATCCTTTGAGCATAGCCGGCATACCGCTCCACCAAATAGGGTAGATAAAGATGATATGGTCTGCCCAAGTAATCAAATTACGATACTTTTCCATATCCGGCACAGTACTTAGATCTCGACGTTTGTGCGTGTCATCAAATCGCAATACAGGATCGAATTGCTCCTCATATAGATCCAAGGTGTTTACATTGTGGTCTTTTGAAAGATTCTGTTGGACTACTTTCAGAATAGCACTATTAAAACTCTGATGATTAGGATAGGTGTAAATGATTAAAATATTCATGGCTAGTTCCTTTCTATTCAATCAGTGTCACGTTGAGGGAATTCTTATAATAAAATGGTATCTATATTAAGTTAAAGTCTAGTGAAGAGTATTTATTCTGAAAGTAAATGACGATAGAATTTGCTAAGGATGTATTGTTAATTCCTTCTATTTGCAGGTGTTACCATAAAAGTTTATAGTATAGGCATGTGATGGATATAGTCACATGTCTATTTTTTATAAGGAGGACGCTATGCAACACGTTCAACCCCGCAGTACTACGTCCGCGTTAGTACTCACAGCCGTATTGATTGCCCTCGCTACATTGCTTACAATGTATACGAAAATTCCAGTACCTGGCATACGCGGCTATTTCAATGTTGGAGATGTCGTTATCATGACATCCGCTTTATTATTAGGTCGAAAATATGGCGCCTATATTGGTGCTATCGGCCCGGCGCTAGCTGATTTATTCCTCGGCTATGCAGTCTTTGTACCCATCACCTTTGTGGTGAAAGGCATTGAAGGCTATCTTGTCGGTACTGTCTATAACCATAAGACCTCCGCCTTGGTAGCAACTATCGTAGGCGGTATTGTTATCGTAGCAGGCTACTTTATCGCCGAATACTTTGTATTCGACCCAGGCGTAGCTATTGCTAGTATTTTAACGAATGCCATTCAAGCCGTTATGAGCGTCATTATTAGTATGATTTTATATGCTATATTACGGAGACGACTTGCGTAGTAAATTGACAGTCTCTAGAATTCAGACTATACTATAAGTACAAAAGAGCCAATTAACGTGTTCTAGGCGTTAGGCTCATCAAAGAATTGTG
>CAKQBP010000089.1 GCA_934216375.1 uncultured Veillonella sp. | reverse complement strand
ACCTTCAGGTTTTAACAAATCATAGTTTACAACCAAATCTATGGTATCTTGTATAAATCCATTTTCATATGGCGGGTCAGAAAATATATAATCGAACTGTCGCCCCACTATATAATTTTTTAATTGTGAAAGTTTCCTCGGAATAATTTCTAACCGATCATCCACACGACAATGTTTAGCATTCTCTAAAATTAGTTTTCCCGTTTTAAAGTCTACTGCTACTGCATGTGCTGCACCACGACTTAAGGCTTCAATTGCTACTGCACCAGTACCAGAAAATATATCTAGTATATCAGAACCAAATATACCTCTATTTGCTAATACATTAAATACACTTTCACGAACACGATCAAGTGTAGGCCTAGTATCTAATCCTTTAGGTGCTTTTATAGCATGTCCCTTAGCAGTTCCGCCAATAATTCGCATACAACCCTCACAAGATTATACTCATTAATTATAGTATATAAATAACCAAATTAAAAGTATCTTTTATTTATGATACTTCAATTTTAATATCACGCCCCATCAACTCAGCTAATGCTATGGATGGAGATTTTTTTTCGTATAAAACCTCATATAAAGCCTTCGTTATAGGCATTTCAATTTGATGTTTACAAGCCATTGTATAAATAATTTCTGTTGCGAAAAATCCTTCTACAACCATATTAGTATGATTAACAATAAAATCCATAGTCTTACCCTCGGCTAGTTTTTGACCCGCCGCACGGTTACGACCATGTGGGCTCATACAAGTAGCAATCAAATCCCCCATACCAGCAAGACCAGCATAGGTTTCTTTTTGGGCCCCTAAGGCCACCCCAAAGCGAGTCATCTCATGAAGACCACGTGTTAATAGTAAAGCCTTACAATTATCCCCTAAAGCTAAACCATCTGCAATACCAGCTGCAAGGGCAATGATGTTTTTCGTGGCTCCTGCTAGTTCAACACCAATCATATCAGTATTTGCATAAATTCTAAAATTTTGACTACATAATGCCTTTTGCAATGTTGTAGCTACCTCTAGGCTTTCAGTACTCAGCACAGATGCAGCAGGTAAGTTGCGACCAACCTCTTCTGCATGATTAGGTCCAGACAAAACCGCTAAATTACACCCTATGGTAGCAAGAACCTCTTTCATCACAGTCGTCAAAAGTTTGCCACTGGTTCGTTCTACACCTTTTGAACATAGAATATAGGCTTGATTTTTATGAGCATACGGTTTAATAGCCTCTAAACTGGTACGTACATGTACAGAAGGAGTAACCATTAATACCACTTCGGCATTACTAATACAGGCCTCTAAATCAGAACTATATTGTAATTCTTCTGGAAGTTTTACACCTGGTAAATAGTCTTTATTCTCTAAGTCTTTTGCAAGTTTATCTGCAAATTCTGGACGACGACAATATATAGTTGTAGTATTTCCAGCTAAAACGGATTTAATAGCAAGGGCCGTCCCCCAACTACCAGAGCCGATAACAACAACATTCATTCTTTAATCCTTTTTAATGCGCTCTACTTTTAACTCATTTCCAGCAAGTAGACGCTTAATATTATCCCAGTGACGTACAATGACAAACAAAGCTGCTAATCCGCCAAAGCCAACAAACCAGAAGGATTCTCTAGTGAAATACATCAGTACTGGTACTAATGCAGCGGCAATGATAGAGCCTAAAGATACAAGTTTAGTGAAGTATACGATAACACCCCATACCAAAAAGCAAATCAATGCTACTATTGGTGAAAGAGCAATAAGTACACCTAAACCCGTAGCAACGCCACGACCACCTTTAAAGCCCAGAAAAACAGACCAGTTATGCCCCATCATTCCAAGAATACCACCTAAGATCATAAACATAGGCCCATAGGGTGAGAGTAGCACTACTCCTGCTGCCCCTTTTAAAGCATCACATAGAAATACAGGTAAGGCTGCTTTAAGACCTATAACACGATATGTATTAGTAGCGCCAATATTTTTAGAGCCATATTGCCGTACATCTGTATTAAAGAAAAACTTACCTATAATTAATCCACTAGGAATCGAACCGATAAGATATGATAATACAGCATATACAATAATCATAATATCCATTAGTCTTCATCATCCCGTTTCTTGCCACGTAATACTAAACGAATCGGTGTTCCTTCAAAACCAAAGGATTCACGCAATCGATTCTCTAAGAAACGCATATAAGAGAAGTGAATTAGCTCTGGTTCATTTACAAATAAAATGAATGTAGGCGGCTTAACACTAGCTTGCGTCATATAATAGATTTTTGGAATTCTACCATTGCGAGACGGCACAGGATTTACAGTTTGTGCATCTTGTAATAATTGGTTTAACGTCCCCGTAGATACACGGCGATATTGTTGTTCAGATACGAACTTCAACATATCAGCTAAACGATGAATACGTTGCTTAGTTAAAGCAGAAGCAAACAGGATAGGTGCAAATTGCAAGAAACCTAATTCTTCATAAATATCTTCAGTAAAGCGCAATGTTGTTTTATCGTCTTTTTCAACAAGATCCCATTTATTAACAACAATGACTACGCCTTTACCCGCTTCGTAAGCGTAACCTGCAATTTTTTTATCTTGTTCTGTAACACCATCTTGAGCATCTAGTACAAGAACTACAATATCAGCACGATCTACTGATCGCAAAGAACGAACAATACTATATCGTTCAACAGCTTCTTCGATTTTAGACTTACGACGCATACCTGCTGTATCAATAAGTACAAACTTTTGATTCTCATGAGTCCAATACGTATCAATAGAGTCTCGAGTAGTACCTGCTACATCAGATACAATTACACGATCTTGTCCTAACAATGCGTTAGTCAAAGAAGATTTACCCACATTTGGACGACCTATAATAGCAACATGAATAGTATCTTCATCATCTACATTAGTACCTACTGGAGGAAAATGTTTTACAGTATCATCCAATAGATCACCTAAATTCATAAGATTTTTAGCGGAAATACCAATGGGGTCCCCCAAACCAAGATTGTAAAATTCATAAATATTCGGTTCTTGATTTACACTATCAATCTTATTAACTACGAGTACAACAGGTTTTCCACTAGCTCTAAGAATATTTGCGACCTCTTCATCAGCAGGTACAATACCTTGTTTACCATCAACGACAAATAGAATTACATCTGCTTCTTCAATTGCTAATTCCGCTTGTAGTCGCATCATCTTAGGAATAACATGACTATTTTCAGTAATGAACTCGATACCACCAGTATCGATCATTGTAAACTCACGATTTAACCACTCTGCATCGAAGTAAATACGGTCCCTTGTTACCCCCGGAATATCTTCAACGATAGAGATACGTTTATTAACAATGGCATTAAAAAGTGTAGATTTACCTACATTTGGACGGCCTACAACAGCCACTAATGGTTTTGCCATAGTTTCACCTCATTATCTAATCTAATACATTACTATATTTTATCATATTCTAAGTAAAGTACGCAAAAAGGCTAACCAAGGAAACCTTGGCTAGCCTTATATTAGACAATGAATTATTCAGCGTCTTCTGCAGTTTCTTTTGATTCCATCAACTCAGTCAAAGCCAAACCCAATTTCTTTTCATCTTTGTTAAGAGAAATGATTTTAACTTCAACTTCTTGACCACGGTTCAAGTAATCTTCAACTTTCGCATTACGTTGTTTTGTAATTTGGGAAATGTGAAGTAAACCTTGGATGTCGTCATTAACAGCTACGAATGCACCGTAAGCTACTAAACGAACAACTTTGCCGTTAATAACATCGCCAACATGCAATGTTTCTTCAGCAACGTCCCATGGGCTCTTAGATAAAGCTTTTAAGGACAAGGATAATTTATTGCTTTCAGCGTCGAAGGATTGTAATTTAACTTCGATTTCTTGGCCAACGGAAAGAACATCTTCCACTTTTTTGATTTTTTGCCAAGAAATATCGGAAATGTGAAGTAAACCTTCAATACCGCCGATATCTACGAATGCACCATAAGGCATGATTTTACGAACGATACCTTTATAGTTTTCGCCAACGTTGATATTTTTCAATGCTTCAGCTAATTTAGCTTGACGTTCCACTTCCAATACTGCACGACGAGAAAGAACCAAACGGTTTTTCTTTTCATCGATTTCAAGTACTTTAGCTTCAAATTCTGTACCAACCAAGTTGTCCAAGGATTTCACGAAATGAACATCACCTTGGGACAATGGAATGAAACCACGAAGAGATTTAACTGTTACTACTAAACCTGCTGGGATAGCATCAATACCTTTACATACGATAGCTTCATCTTTTTCTTGTGCTTCGATAACATATTGCCAATCTTCATCTTTAGCCAAGCGAGTCATGGAAAGATAAATAGGATTATCTTCTTTGATGTGATTCATGATAACTGCTTTAATTTCATCACCATTTTTTAACACATCTTTGGCAGATTCTGGTGCTGGATAAGAAATTTCAGTTCTGTTCAAAATGGCTTCAGTTTTGTAGCCAAAAGATACATAAGCTCGTTCATCTTCGACTTGAACTACTGTACCTTCTACAACGTTCCCTTTCTTAAATTCTTCTTGACCTTCGGCTGCTAATAATTCTGCAAAATCTTTCATTGTCTCAATGACCTCCTTAATAATCCAGTCGGGAGTCGATGCTCCTGCTGTTACTCCTACCGTCTGTACTCGGTTAAACCATTCCAGTTGTAATTCAGTAGAAGTTTCAATGTGATACGTTGTACATCCAACGTCACGACAAACCTCTGCCAATCGGTTTGTGTTGCCGCTGTTCTTACCGCCTATCACTATCATAAGATCTACATTACGTGCTAAATCAACGGCAGAATTCTGTCGTTCTTGCGTTGCATTGCATATCGTTTTGAAAACCTTAAGATTCTTAGATTTTTTCTCTAATATGTCTATTATACTGTTAAATTTGAATTGTGAAAAGGTTGTTTGTACAACAACACCCATTTTTTCCACAACTTGTAGTTTTTGGGCGGATTCTTCATCTTCGATGATTATTCCCTCGTTATTTGCCCATAAATTAATGCTTTTGACCTCAGGATGGTTTTTTTCGCCCAAAATCACTAAAGTCATACCTTCATCTATAACAGACTTTGCATCTTGCTGTGCTTTTTTTACATGTGGACATGTGGCATCCACAACATGTAATCCTTTTTCTTCTGCCTCTTCGTAAATAGCAGGTCCTACACCATGAGAGCGAATAATCATTGTGCCTTCAGCGATATCAGACACTTCTTGAACAGGGCTTACCCCTTTATCTTCAAGACGACCTACAACTTGAGGATTGTGAATAATAGGTCCTAATGTATAGCTTTTACCATCGCTATTTGCAGCTTCATTTGCCATTTCGACAGCCCGTTTTACACCATAGCAAAAACCATGGTTTTCAGCCAAAATTATTTCCATAAAGTCTCCTCTATACAATTGTTATGATAAGAATCTATCATTCGTTGGATTTCACTTTTAACACTATCATTTACTTTTTGAATTGCTTCTGGAGTCGCTTTAGCTTTTTCAACTGGGATTGGTTTACCAATAATACAAGCCACTTTATTACGTTCCATATTGTGAGAGCCAATGATAGCAACAGGCACTATGCTAACACCTGTTCTAAGAGCAATTGATGCTGCACCATCATGGAATCTACCAAGTTTACCACTTTTTTGACGGTTTCCTTCTGCAAATATGCCTAAAACCTTATTGTCTTTAAGTAGTCCCATGGCATGACGAATAGCAACTTTATCAATAGCACCGCGATTTAACGGAAATGCACCAAGCCATGTACAAAAAAAACGTGAAATGGGATTCACAAATAATTCTTGTTTAGCCATAAAGTGTACATGTCTAGGCAAAGCATAGCCGCAGATAGGGGGATCGTTATTACTTAAATGATTAGGCACCACGATAACAGGCCCTTCCATTGGAAAATTATCGCGACCATATACTTTCAACCCATACCCTACCTTATAGCGAAGCCAAAAAGCGGTACGCCATAACCAGGTAGAAAATTTATTCATGATTGATTGTC
>CAKQBP010000088.1 GCA_934216375.1 uncultured Veillonella sp. | reverse complement strand
CTGTCCAAGAAAATGGGTGCAGATCATAATCAAATCATCTTCGATAGGTGGTTTATTTTATTCGCCCTTAGCAATACGATCTAAGAGTTCAATATAGCTTTGTTTATTTAAGGCTGGTGTAAAGTGGTCTAATACATCTTTAGCGCCCGCTGCATCATCGTATAGTAAGTCTACAATAGTCATAGCCAAGGCTTGTGCTGTTTTAATGTACGCTACATCAGGTACAGAGATTTCATATTCCGCACTGTGTAGTACACCACTGATACAACCAACCCATGGATGGATGACCGGCATTAAGTGAGATACGTCCCCCATGTCTGTACTAGCTGTTATATGTGGGCCTTGGTATACATTGGCTTCACCAAAGATAGGGTTTGAATTTTCTCGTAATAGAGCATTCATACGTTCATCATTACGCATCGGTAAATAGCCTGGTAGGTCATTGATAACACATGTTGCCCCTACTGCATCCCCACCAGCTTTTAAGGCTCTGTTAACACGATGGTTACCATCTACAATAGCTTCAATATTAGAAGCACGCACGTAACTTTCAACTTGAACATAATCAGGCACACAGTTTACCAATGTACCGCCTTGATTAATGATGGGATGGAATCTGAAATAATCGCTTTCTTTGAAAGTTTCACGAATGGAGTTAACCCCCATAACGCCCATCAAAGCAGCATTAAGAGCATTGATGCCTTCATGAGGTGCCTGAGCCGCATGAGCTACCTTACCGTGATATTCAATCAGTTTAGATACGAAACCATTGGAGGTACTACCAAGCCCCATTTCACCAGCTGGTGTTTTGGCTGTCTCCACATGCATTTGCATAGCCATATCAATATCGTCGAAAGCTCCTTCATAGATGAGCTGTTGCTTACCACCCATATACTTAAGCTTATCTTGCTCACGCAATTTATTGCGGTAATCAATTTCAATCATTTCCTCTGCCGGAACAGCAAATAGCACAACATCGCCTGCTAATTCGTCCATCACTGCTTGTAGGCCTATAGCTACGGCAAACATATTAGTAATTTGCACATTATGACCACAGCAATGAGCAGCCCCTGTTAAATCATCGGCACGAGGATGGCGAGGACAGAGAATGGCATCTAATTCCCCAACCATGGCAACCGTATATTTACTATCTCGGCCTTTCATTCTACCCTTTACACCTGTCAGTGCATGACCTATAGTATAAGAAATGCCAAGTTCATCAAACATAGCCTGAACCTTTTTAGAGGTTTTTACCTCTTTAAAACCCAACTCAGGTTCATCCATAATAGATTCTGCAAATTCTCGTAAACCTGGTTGTGCATCAACAATAGCTTTACAAACACGTTGTTTTACTTCTTCCTTTGTCATACGGCTCATAATATCTCCTTTATAAAATCGACCGTATAAAATACGGTCGATTATGTCATCATGATGTATAGATATCTTCTGAAATATAAATCTATAATTATATCTTAACATAGTTTAGACATCTATCATTATGATTTAGTATTAAATTAAACCTTCTAAATGAAGTACTAATTGTGCTAATGCTGTTGCACAGATGAAAGTACCTGCTGTTACAGCTAGTGCAACAGGAATAATGCGCCAAGATAAGCGACGGAATGCACCAAGGTCTTTACCTAAGGATAAACCTGCATAAGCAAGTACAGGAGTTGTCGTTGCAAGGAATGTAACTTGGCTAGTTTTAGCAATAATCCATTCTTGGCCAGGCGTACCTGGTAAGGATGCGATAACACCAACTAAAGATACCCAAAACACCATAGGTAATTTATTAGCATATGGCAAGTTAGAGATCAAAGCGCCAATTGTAGCAAGGGCTGCCAAGATAGCTACGCCAACTAAACTATCGCTAAATAGATGTTTCCCATCCATTACATTACCTACTGCAGTGATGATAGCAGCAATACAGATAACGATGACAAATTGTGTTAATTTTTCGCTTTTACTCATGATGTGCTACCTCCTCTGCTAAATCTTGTTCACGGGTACGACCTGTAAAGAAGTTGTATGTTTTTTCCATAACTGGTAAAGAAACAAATAGCCCAAAGTATACGCCTAGAACAGTAGTCAACAAGTTTGCAGCCCCTGCAAGAGCCATGATTTGTTGTTCGTAATCTGGATATACCGCAATGATTGGAGCTGTAGCTGCCGCCATCATACTAGCACTACCTACGCCAGCGCCCATAGCTAATGCCAAAGGATGGAACCAACCAGATTGTGCTAACATACCAGCCAAAACGGAGGACCACATAGCGCCAATAAGAACACCACAGATGTACATGCCCATAACACCACGGCCCTCAGGAGAGCTAAAGCCAAATTTGTCGATAATAATTGCTACGTTCGGCTCACGGTCTACAGAGTAACAAGCACCTACTGCTTCACGACGCATACCAACTAATAAAGCTACAGGTAAACCAAATACAATAGTACCAAAGAAATGACCAAGCTCTTGTAATAACAATGCCCAGCCAGCACTTGTAAGAATACCAAGATTTGGACCGATACCTAAACCGACTTTTACCATCAAGATCATAACGGCGATACCGATATAATCAGCAGATTTTTCCATCTGTTTAATGGTTAGGATTTTAAACTTAGGAATAGAAATTAATAAACCTAGAATCAATGTGTACAATAATGGCAACAATACAACAGGACCTAGTTTTTTTATGCCTATAAATTCAGCGACTACAGTTAGTACGAGCGCTAGAAAATGTATTTTGAGATTTCCCAAAAGCTGCATAATGACCTCCTATAAAAATATATAATATAATATTATTATTCTTCAATAGTATAAATACCCTGTTCAGCATCAATTTCCTTAATAATAATATTTTCTATCATTGACGGTTTTACTTTATGAAATCTTTGTTCTTCTTCATCATAATAAATGGCCTATTTAGACATAGATTCTGGAATAGTGTCACTATCATAATCCTTTCCCCTCCAAATAGCATCATCTCTAAAATTACTTAGTCCATCTTTTACTAATTCTGTATCTAAACAAAATTCACCAGCTAAGCTAACCTGATTATCTAATAGGAGATCTCTAACAATGATGGCTTCATATTCCCAACTTTGAAAACATAAATATTCAAAGTATCTGAGTGCTATCTTTGGATCCCAACAATTATTTAAAACCATCATTTGAAATAACTTATTTATTACCCCATAATCAGGAGACATATAATAGTCGTTAGTTAAAAGGAAATCATATATCTGTTGAATTTCTTGTAGTTCTAAATTCTTATCTTCATTTATTTTTTCGATAGGTAACGAAGAGAATATTGTATCCATATAGTACCTCATAATATATTTCAATAAAAAGCAGTTTGATTTCTCAAACTGCCTTTTTATCTATCACTAAATTATGGAATTTAAAAACTTTACGCTTTGTAACGGCTTACCAATTTCTTGCTCGCAGTATGCAAATAGTAGTTTTTCAAGTTCCTTCCATATTGTTTTTGGAAGTTCTAAAGGCGTATCTTCACCCCACTGGTAAGCGAGAATCTGAGGTAATACGGCTTTCACAGAACGAGAAATGCTAAAATTTGTTGTTTCCCGCACCTGCATCCAGAATGGCTCAATTCCGTCTTGATGGGTAAAAGCATTAGCACTAGGGACAACCCCTGCGAGGGATAATAGTTGCCATCCAAGCATTATCGTTCCCAATTGTACATTGCGGCGCCGAATTTGCTTGGAATAGTTTACAACGGTATCAAAAACCTTGCGATCTACGTCATACATGGCAAATAACTCTTGAATGAGCTCGCTCGCTACCGCTGCATAGGCAATATTATCGAGGTTTACATCTAAGGATTCCACTACATAGGAGCCATCAATTTGCGTAACATTTACATATTCTCCATCGGGTACGACTGTAATATACATGGCACTAAATGGACGTAAATAGGAGCTGTTGCGCATCGTCATCATTCGCTTATGTGGAATCGATGCTTTAATAAGTCCCAAGCTAGGCGTAATAAACGTAAATACGGAATACAACTTATATTTTTTTCGACTTATGACGATGGCTGGCGTATTAAAACCACCATTAAGCTTCTTCATTTTCTTCTTCGGTTGGCTCCTCTACTGGTATAGGTGTTACTTTAATGCGAGAAATACGATAACCTTGCATTTGCGTAACTTCAAAGGTATAACCATGAGCATCCACCGTATCACCTACAATTGGTGTACGTTCTAATAAACCAAAGACATAGCCACCGATCGTATCAGAGTCAGAATTATCAATTTCAATATTCATAATCTCTTCTACTTCGTCTACGAGGACCTTGCCATCAAACTCGAAGGAACCATCTGCATAGGACATCGTAGCCGGTAAATGCGGCTCATGCTCGTCTTGAATATCCCCAACTAACTCTTCGATAATATCTTCTAAGCCTACGAGACCAACCATGCCACCATATTCATCTACTACAACGGCTAGATAAATACGGCGCGTTCTCATATATTGCAACAAGGTAGATAATTTCATTACTTCTGGAACAGTAAGGATATCTCGTTTAATATTGCGCAAATCTTTACGGGCTTGATTAGGGCGTTCCATTAAATCTTTAATATGAACAAGGCCAATAATGTGATCCTTATCCTCTACACAGAGTGGATAACGTGTATGTACTTTAGAGCGGATAACCTTCATAGCTTCATCGTAACCATCCTCAACGAATACGCAGTCTACGTCTTGACGAGGCACCATTACCTCTTTAGCCATGCGATCTACGAAGTTAAAGACATTATCGATTAACTCTGACTCTACTTGATCAAGTTGACCTTCCTCGTGGCTTCGAGAAATCATCATACGAATTTCTTCTTCAGAGTACACAAGGTCTAGCTCCGTTAAATATTTTGTTTTGTAAAAGCCTAGAATAACATTGGAGATTTTACTAGCAATCCAAATAAAAGGATATACCAAGCGACCGGCAGCCACCACGATACGGCTATAGGTATTCACGTATTTCGTAGGGAAGGATAAGCCCAATGCTTTAGGTACAATTTCGCCGAAGATTAAAACGATTAAACTAATTAATAGTAATAAAATAACATCTAGTACCAAATGCATCCAGGTACTATGAATATTAAGAACCGCCACTAAACGATCAACGATATTATCAAATACAAAGGTACCAGTGCCTGCAAGGGCCAAGATAAAAAATAGAATCAAAAACTGCGTAGTATTTAAAAAATACTCAGGATTTTGATAGAGCTTTAATAAAAACTCTCTATCCTTTTCTAAAAGGATATCCATATCCTCCACATGTTCTTTACGAAGACGGGCAAAGGAGAACTTTGCAACCACAAAAAAGTTAATTAAGAAAATACATAACAGACCAAACCCGACGGGTATCAGGCCATCTACACTATCCATCTTTATTCCTTTCATATGATTATGGAAATACTTATTATCTTTTTATTATATCAAATTATTTTCTATAACCAAGTTCAGATAACATACCAGATTTATTTCGCCAATCTTTTTTTACCTTAACCCAAAGATCTAAGTAAACCTTTGTAGCTAATAGTTTTTGAATATCTGCACGCGCTTCAGCACCAAGTTGTTTTAACAAAGAACCTTTTTTACCAATAATAATACCCTTTTGAGAGTCTCTTTCACAGTAGATTGTAGCGCGGATATAGGTAGTACCATCATCACGTGTTTTCATTTCATCTACGTCTACGGCGATAGCATGAGGAATCTCATCTCGTGTAGCTAACAAGATTTTTTCACGAACGATATCGGATATAATAAGACGTTCCGGTTGATCCGTAATCATATCTTCTGGGAAATATTGCGGACCTTCCGGCAATGTTTCTTCTAGAACCTTAAGAATTTCAGATAAGTTCTCTTTATCTTTTGCAGAAATAGGAATGACCCCTGCAAATGGATATGCATCTTGATAAGAAACAATTGCTTCTAAAAGCTCTTCTTTTTTGAGTGTATCAATTTTGTTAACTACCAAAAAAACGGGAACTTTTACACGTTTCAATTGTTCAATAATGAAGTTATCCCCAGGACCACGTTT
>CAKQBP010000087.1 GCA_934216375.1 uncultured Veillonella sp. | reverse complement strand
GTGGAGGATAGTTATGAATTGGAAAAAGATGATGGCCGTTGGCCTTGCAGCCGTGTCTATGATGGCATTTGTAACAGGTTGTGGTGGTGACGCTAAAAAAGCTAATACAGAATTGCCTAAGAAAGTTGTTATCGGTTTAGATGATAGTTTCCCTCCAATGGGCTTTAAAGATGAAAAAGGTGAAATCGTTGGCTTTGATATCGACATGGCTAAAGAAGCAGCTAAACGTGCTGGCATGGATGTAGAGTTCAAAGCTATCGACTGGTCTAGTAAAGAAGCGGAACTAAAATCTAAAAAAATTGATGCGTTGTGGAATGGCTTAACAGTTTCTCCTGAGCGCGAGAAAAATATTTTGTTCTCCAATACATATATGAAGGATAAACAATATGTCATTGTTCGTAATGACGATGATTCCATTAAAGGTAAAGCCGATTTAGCTGGTAAGGTAGTAGGCGTGCAACAAGCTAGTACTGGTGAAGCAGCATTGCAAAACGATCCAAGTGGTAAGACTGTTAAGGAGACAAAATCCTATGCGGATTTTGTAAGTGCATTTATGGATCTTGGTATTGGTCGTGTTGATGCGGTTATTGCTGACGGTGTAATCGCTCGTTATCTTATGACAAAAGAACCTGGTAAATACAAAATTGTAGAAGGTACTGACTACGGTGTTGATAATTTCGCTGTTGGTTTCCGTAAAGATGATACTGCTTTGCGTGACAAAATTAATGGTATCTTAGCTGAAATGAAAAAAGACGGTACTGCTGATAAAATTGCTGAAAAATGGTTAGGCTCCGGCGCAGACTTAGATAAGAGCGATGCTAAATAGTACAATTCGTGATATACTAATAGTACTATGGTCAGTAGGTACAACTGATAATTAAAGAACGAAATGTACACTAGAGAAGCGGCCAGATGGCCCTTCTCTAGTCGTGTTTTGAAGGAGTCTTTCATGTTAGATTATTTATTGCAGATTATCCCAACCATCGCTGATGGTTTAAAGGTAACCGTATCGCTATTCTGTATTGTATGGATTTTATCTATTCCTGGTGGCATTTTAATGGCTATGTTACGTCTATCTAAATTGCCTTTAGTAGATAAGTTTGTTGATGCTTTCGTGTATTTGATGCGTGGCACACCGTTGATGTTACAAATTTTATTCGTCTATTATGCATTGCCAATCATTACAGACGGTGCCATTCAGATGGATAATGCGACGGCAGCAGTTCTTACCTTCGTCTTAAACTACGCAGCTTATTTATGTGAGATTTTCCGTGGGGGTATTCAATCTATCTCTCGAGGTCAGTACGAAGGGGCGAAGGTTCTTGGTTTTACCTATGCACAAACTATGCGTAAGATCATCTTGCCACAAATGTTTAAACGTGTATTGCCTCCTCTTGCGAATGAGACGATTAACTTATTGAAAGATACATCTCTCGTGTATGTATTGGCGATGAATGATATCTTGCGTATTACAAAGTCTATCGTACAACGTGATTTTGATATTTCTGCATTTCTCGTGGCAGCATTATTCTACTTAATCTTTACCTTTATTTTGACGAATATCTTCAGCTACTTAGAACGAAGATTTGCTGTATACGAAGATTAATCTATTCTATAGTAGTTTGTCGTATGTAATGGTGTAGCTAGTTTTATAGGTGGAATACCTTTATTTGATGTCTATAGATGCGATTTCGTAGATGAGATATCTTTACTTGAGACGCTAATTATATACTTAATATGACGATGTAAGAGGTACTTATGACATTTGTAAATATGGAGCGTATTGAAAAACGCTTTAATAATCAAACCGTATTGCGCGATGTGTCGCTCAAAATGAATAGAGGCGAAATCGTTTCTATTATCGGACCTTCTGGTTCTGGTAAATCTACATTTTTACGCTGCTTGGGTCAGTTAGAAACGATTGATGGAGGCTCTATTACCGTTGATGGTACGATTCTTGCTAGTACTGAAAATGGGGTTGTAAAATACGCTTCTCCTCAAACTCAGCATGAATTATTGCTCCGCATGGGTATGGTATTCCAATCTTTCAATTTGTTCCCGCATATGACGGTATTAGATAATATTATGATTGCTCCACGTATGGTAAAAGGTATGAAAGATGACGAAATCTCACCGATTGCAGAGCAATTACTCAATAAAGTAGGATTATGGGAAAAACGAGATATGTATCCATCTCGCTTGTCTGGCGGTCAGCAACAGCGTGTAGCTATTGCCCGTGCGCTAGCGATGAATCCAGAAATCATGCTTTTTGATGAACCTACATCTGCTCTTGATCCTGAGCTTACTGGTGAGGTTCTTAAGACAATCAAACAATTGGCGGACGATCACATGACGATGATTATCGTAACCCATGAAATGAACTTTGCTCGTGAAGTATCGGATCGTGTTATCTTTATGGCTGATGGTGTTATTCAAGAAGAAGGAACACCAGAACAAATTTTTAGTCATCCGCAGAACGAAAGAACGAAAGCGTTCTTGGATAATATGTTATAGGAGGTTCTATGAAGTTACGTTTATTTGTGGCAACCTTAGCTGTTATGGCTTTGGGAACGACTTCTATTATGGCGGAAGGTTTACAGAAGATGCCTGATACACCTTTATCTATTGTGGAATCTCAGAAGGATTCCGCATCTATTTTGCCAGAACAATATAAATCCTATGCTACTAAGATGAACACGGTGGTGAAGGATTACAAAAATGGTTATATGTTCTCGATTCCTTGGCGTGTAGCTGATGGCGTTATGTTAGATATGGATGTGCGTAGTGAAAGCGAACATATTCAAGGGTATTCCTTCAATTTAGCGGGCCCTACGCAAGAGGATTCCTATACAGTATCTTTTACTAAGCGCAATAATACACCACAAGAAGGAATATCTCAAAAAGAATGGAATACGACTTGGTATGGTGTACCTATTAAGGGCATGTCTAATGAGGAGTATTTAAATATCTGGCGCCAACATAGCAATAACTTTGAGCATAATGATATTGTTGGTGGGTTCTTTGCTAAGAAAGGTGCAGTTTCCGCACGCTGGGATAAGAGTACACCAAAATCTTATGCAGATATGACATCTACAGAGCCGGTTCAGTCTGTATTTGAAGCAGAATTTATCATGGAGAAAGATCCAACTCATCGGTACAATTTGTCTAGTACGTATGCACCTGTTCGTGCAGAGTTTATGGAGCTAGGTTTGATGGAGCATACAATTCCATCCTTTGAATTGATCAATAAGCGCGGTTCTAATGCTATTAAAGGGGTAAAAAAAATATTAACCGGCACAAGCGATATCAGTGTTGCAGAAGGTATCAAATTTACCTATCCAAAAGGTTTCACCCGTCTTAATGAAAAAGGTAAGATTGCTTTCACTAAACATAATGTACGCCTTGACATTGAGTCCTTTACAATTCCAGTACAAGCTGTTAGTTCCGGCATGCCAACTATGATGGCTAAGCAGATGCTTGGTGATTATTATCTTAAACAATTGGTTGATGTGAACAAGGCCACGATTACTCGTTATGAAACGCATATCATTGACGGTAATGTGATGTTCTATTTGGCGGGCCATATGAAAAATCCAAATACATCTGATACATCTGTAGCGGAACCAGTATCCTTTGGCGCAACAATTATTCTTGGCAATGAAGGTAATGTAGCAGTAGCTCGAATGATTGGTCCATCCACTAGCAATCTTGCTACTCAGGAACTTATAGATATATTAGATGGTTTTAAATTGACTACTACACTTAATACAAATCAATCGTCTCAGGTTCTTTAATATACGCATAATATTCTTTTATTTGTATAATTCTGTACGATTTGTGCTATAATGTAATAAATCCTCAGAAAAAAGAGGAGTTTTCCTTGATGGTCTAGAATATATTAGTATAGGCTAAACGATATTTGATCATATCCCCTTTGAGGGATTAGGAATAGGAGGGGTTATTATGGTTACCTACAAAACTATTGTCGTACCTACTGATGGTTCTGAAAATGCTAAACGTGCGTTGGAACATGCTCTCGCTGTAGCGGATCGCAACCAAGCTGAATTGATTGTTGTTCACGTTGCAAATATTGTGTCTGCTATTTCCAATTTTGATCAAACACCAATTTCTGGTGGATATGTATCTGAGCAAATTGCTGAGGATATGGAAGAAACTGGTAAGGAAATTCTTAATGATGTAGTGAAAGAAATTCCTGCAGGCGTAAAAGTTAAAAGCGTATTTGAAGTTGGCTCCCCTGGACCTGCACTACTTGCAGTGGCAAAAAAATATAATGCTGATCTCATCGTAATGGGTAGCCGTGGTCTTGGTCCTTTGAAAGGCTTATTCATGGGTAGCGTAAGTAGCTATGTAACTAGCCATTCCACTTGCCCTGTATTAATCATTAAATAATTTATATCTTATATTTTATATAGATATGATAAAAAAAGAGACTTTGGTTTCTCAAAGTCTCTTTTTTATGTTAAAAATGATATAATGTCTATATGTATGCCATACATATTGGTGTTATACGTTAAGACGTATCGATTAGTGACATAGAAGAGCTACAAAAAAGAATGGATAGGATTAAAAAAGGGGGATTATATGACCGACAAACAAGAATCATTGCTGAAGCTAGCAGAACTGTTTAAAATCTTGGGTGATCCTACACGCCTTAAAATAGTAGAGCTATTACTAGAAAATGAAATGTGTGTTAATCACATTGCAGAAACCATGGAGATGGGACAATCTGCTATTTCTCATCAATTGCGTGTATTGCGCCAAGCACGCCTTGTTACATATCGTAAAGATGGGAAAACAGCATACTATTCTCTAAACGATGATCATGTTGAATGTTTAGTTCGCATGGGGATGGAACACGTAGCTCATCAATAATTTAAATTTTTTATAATGAACACATTTCGTCCTACTTAGGATGAAATGTGTTTTTATATTTTATATATTTTATTTGAGTTGTATTTGATTATGGAGAAGTATATAAAGTGAATCTGTTAATGAAAAATATAGGAATATTAGTGGTATTTTTAGCTACTGTATTCTTATCAACAAAATCTATATGGGCAAAACTAATTTATTTAGATTCACTGAGCCCTTTGAATGTTCTTGTGTGTAGGGCTGTTTTATCATTACCTTTTTTTCTTATACCAATGATTCGCTTTGATTGGTATAGCGTGAATAAAAGTAAGGTCTTTAAATACTCTTTTGGGGGAGCAATTCTTTATTTAACTTCATCTATAACGGACTTTATAGGATTATTATATATATCTGCCTCATTAGAACGTGCCGTTCTATTTACATTTCCAATTTACGTTTTTCTGTTATCCTCAAATTTATCACGCATTACATTTTCAAAAGTAGTTCTAATTGTATCTACTGTGCTAGGATTAGCAATTATGTTTAATCCTACCGTTGATAATCACCTTATAGATACTCTAATAGGTATTTTACTAGTTTTACTTTCTGCAATCTTTTGGGCGTTGTTTATTATTTATAGTAAGAGGGCTGTTTCGAATATTAGTCCTACTATTTTTACTAGTACTTATATGTGTATAACTACAGTACTTTTACTGCTGGGCTTTATAATTGATAGCAAAAATTTTACTACGTTTTCAACGCTCCAAACGCATACTATGATTTATTTAGTATTTTTGGCTATTTTTTGTTCTATCATTCCTTCATACTTGATGTCTTTTGGTCTTAAAAGGATTAATGCATCTCTTGCAGCAGTTATTAGTGCAATGGGACCAATAGTTACTTTAGCTTTAGATGTAGTTATTCTTAATCATAATTTAGCCTTGAATGAAATTATTGGTGCTATAATTGTTACAGCTTGTGTAACTTGTTTAACAAGGCTAAATGCTAAGACATAAAAAATCACTCATAGTCATATGGCTATGAGTGATTTTTTATAACTATGATTTTTTATTTTAATATAATGGGAAGAGATAATAAGCGATTGTAATAAACAGTGGCATAGTTATAGCGGATAAAATAGTTGTGCCCATTACGATTTGTGTAGCATATTCTGGATTATTCTTCATTTCAATAGCAATAAGAGACATATTAATAGCCGTTGGAACGCTATAGGTTATAATGATAGTTTGCGCCGCTATTGG
>CAKQBP010000086.1 GCA_934216375.1 uncultured Veillonella sp. | reverse complement strand
CATGTCATTTAGCATATACATAGATGCATTGATAACAGATAGGCCCATGGTAGAACCTAAGGCTTCATCGATTAGCAGTTTATAGTCTAAATAAGGCTTTACCCCTAAGAAGCGACATTGTTCCTTATGTATAGACTCATCATAGGCAGCCGACGGGAACACATAGTCCTTAACTAGCGGTTCAATGGTAACCGCCGCTAAAACAGCTGCACCAGTTACTATATTATCAAAGACTACAGCCATGCGATGGCTAGCAGCTCCTAAGATAAAGGCCGTTAAAAATGCAATATCTAAACCACCCGCTATGTGAAGCAAGTGCAATACCGCATCACGGCGCTCACTTTCACTAATAGCAGACCAATCATCAACAGCAATCTTGAATGGATCTACAAAGGAATGAATATGAGCAGCACGTTCATCCACTGTAGGCCCCCATTCATTGTGTACGAGAATATCATTGTAGGCACAGCCTGTAATAGTAGCTGTCGTTACGAGAGAATCTAAAAAGGCTCTCTCCCCTATGTTACCAATCGCCACCACTTGTAGTCCATCTGCATGTAATTTATCTGCATAGGTAAAACCTAGCTCAAGAGCACGGTCTAATTCATCTCGAGAAATAACAGGTTCTACACCAAAGAAATGGGACCCCTTCCGAATCACCTGTTGCTCAATATTTGCTAAATCAGAAGTGTCTTGTTCTAGACCTACATTCACCACATGTACATCTGCATTTAATTTAAATGCTGCTCCTTGCGTAGCCGTTCTGCCTTCATTGAAACGTTTGATAGCAGCGTAGCTTTCACTACCATGTTGATCATTTTGCGGTCCATCTACCAAGTGATCAGCTGCCACAACGAGCACACCTTGACGCAAATGATTTGGTTTAGGGTCTCCTAAAATTCCTGCAAAACGCTCCGCTATAGTTTCTAACGTAGCCAGGCTATAGATGGGCTTTGTCAAATTATCAATACGAAATCGACATATTTCCATTGCTTGTGTATCTAACGGCTCAATTTTGAAAGCTCTCATTTATTACCTCCTGTAATGGCCATATACATATGCACCGCAAGATCTAGCATCCCCATTTGTATCGAACTGCCAGAGGCCTCCCCCAAACAAAGTCCTAAGTCTACATACGCTTCTAAGCCTAGGTTTTCTAAGGAGGACTTCGCCGCCTTTTCAGCAGACAAATGAGATGCCATCACATAATCCATCGCTTTTGGAGCCAACGTTTTAGCCACCAATGCACAAGCCGATGTATTAAATCCATCGATAATAACTAACCCATGATTTGCTGCAGCGCCTAAGATAACACCAACAATACAAGCAAATTCAAAACCGCCTACAGACGATAAAATACCAAGAGCATCATCCTTACTAATATCCTTATATTTTTCTAGCACATCATGAACGATCCGCTGTTTTAGTTTGAGTCGTTCATCGGAAATATTCGTTCCTCGTCCCGTCGCCTCTTCCGCTGTAAGTCCTGCAAACTTAGCAGTCATAAGGGCACTAGCTGTCGTATTCGATATGCCCATTTCACCTACCAAAAATACGTTGAAACCTTCATCGATTTTTTCTTTTACTAGACGAATCCCTGTTTCGATGCCCTCCACGGCTTGTTCGCGCGTCATGGCGGGCTCTTCTACAAAGTTTTTTGTACCCATCCCCAGTTTATGACTTCGAAGGCCTGGAACCCAACTCATATCCGCATCAATCCCCATGTCAATAACTTCCATTTGGGCCCCACAATAATTAGCTAGGGAGTTAGCACCCGCCCCTTTAGGGATTAGATAATTTTGTGTCATCCCAACAGTTGTTTCCTTGGGATACGCACTGACACCCATATCAGCTACGCCAAGATCCGCAGAAGCAATAATCATACATGGTTTTGGCACGGTTACCTGCTCTTGATTCGTAGCCGCCCCATATTGAGCCACAACATCTACAAGACGACCATATAGTTCCACCGGTGATTCTGCATTCCAGCTATTAAATATATGTTGTTCAATCTTTAAGCTGCGACCTGTAATAGCGCCACAAGTTTCTTGTAACAAACTCATAAAAGCTCCCTTAACATAATATATTTACATACTCATATCGATATATAGTATACACGATTCTAGATATATGTCATGTTTTTTCAGTTACATTTACTCTCTTATAGGATACAAAACTACGCCATTTTAATTATCCTTAATTTGACCAGTTAAATAAGGTAACTTTCCTCGAATCTCACGGCTTCGTTCAAGATAGATTTCTAATTCTTGACCGTCATCCTCTTGTAAAAGTATCTCTTTTACACGTTGAATTTCTGCTTCAACTTGTGTGAGACCTTCGATGACATTGCGACGATTTCCATAGATAATTTCACGCCACATAGATGGCAACCCACCTGCAACACGGGTGCAGTCACGGAACCCACCAGCAGATAATTTCATGCGTAATTCGCCCAATTCACCACCACCAGAAACTTGTGTCACAATGGACGCCAACAAATGAGGCATATGACTAACCATCGCAAGATATGCATCATGGTCATAAATATCGACAAACTCGATACGAGACCCTAAGGCCCGACCCATGTCAGCTAATTCTTGAGCTACTTCTTCACTATATACATCAGATGCCTTATCTTCTAACACGATCCAGCCCATACCTTTGAATAGGTTTTTATGAGATACTTCATACCCACCCTTTTCGGATCCTGCCATAGGATGGACAGATACGAAAACGGTCCCCTTAGGAATCGATTCATAAACGGCTCGTACAAAATTTTCCTTCGCACTAGATACATCGGTTACGACTTGTCCCGGTCTAAATAGATGAGCCGTTTCAGTAAAAAGTCGTGCATTTGTATCAGGAGGCAAGGAGAACACAACGATATCTGAGTTCTTAATCAATGGCTCAACTTCAGTCCACGCAGCTTTTACCACACCATCTTGAATGGCCGCATCACAGACCTCTTGACGACGTGCATAGCCTACTACCTCATAATCGGTATATGCCTTTAAGGCCTTTGCCAAGGACCCACCTAATAGACCTAGTCCAATAATGCCCACAGTCTTGCTCATATAAACCTACTTTCAAGTAAAACTAGCAATGTCTATTCTCCAATATAATGCTAGTTATATTACATTATTATTTAGCTAATTATAAATCAAAATTAGGGAGAATGAAATTAAGCTTCGATAAGATGCTTGTTTCTCCATTTACCGCTATACCAACGATATACAAACAATACACCTCGCAAGATTTCATCAGCGGCCATGGCAATCCATATACCAACAAGGCCCCAACCCCAGTAAATACCAAATAGATACGATAATGGCACGGCGCATAACCACATGCCAAAGATTCCCACTAGCATAGGCGTACGAATATCACCGGCAGCCTGCAAACAACCAACCATAACGATATTTACTGCACGTCCTAACTCAAGAAAAATCTCAACCAGTAATACATTATGTGCTAACTCTAAGATTTCCGGATCTGAAGTAAACACAGATACAACAAAATCACTAGTCACATAGAAGAATGTAGCAAGACCTACGCTAATAGCAATCGCTAAATACATGGACCTCCATACCCGACTAGTAACCTCCTCTTGGCGTTTAGCGCCCATTAGGAAGCCTACAATAACTTGTGAAGCATTGGATAGCGCTATGGTGTATACATAACAAAGCATGGCGATAACAGATACATACACCTTTGTATTGATTACCGCGAGTCCCAAAATATTGACCATTTTCATAATCGTCGTTTGAGACAATTGATAGCTCAATGTTTCTCCACCAGAAGGAACACTGATATGCAATAAAGATTTAACCGTATGCCACGGAAATGGTTTTAAGAATGAAAAGCTAATTTTTAAGGTCAATAATTTCTTAAAAGTATAACCAATAATAATGAGGCCTACTACCTTAGATAGCCACGTAGAAATAGAAACACCTAATACCCCAAGACTTGGTATTGGACCATGTCCAAAGATTAATACATAGTTTGTTAGAATATGAATGATATTCATCACAAGGGCAATGTACATGGTAACGCGTGTTAATGAGTGACCTCTAAATACGGCTACTAACGCATAATACATCGCTTGTATCGGTAGCCCTGCAGCAACGATAGTAGTATATATCGACGTATCACTCATCGTTTCTGGTGGTATACCTAGCCATGTAAAGATCCATTCATGGCAAGTAATAAAGAATACTGCCGCTATAGATGAAAAGAGAAAATTCATCATTAAGCTGACCGTACATACTTCTGATAGCTTGGACTGGTTTCTCGCTCCTAAATATTGAGCAATCAAAATCGTCGTAGCTGTACTCATGACGATGATGAGCATAATAAAGATATTTAAAATTTGATTGGCATTAGCTACCGCTGCTACCGCTTGAGGCGAGTAGTGACTCATCATCAATTGGTCTATATTACCTACTAGCATCTGTAGGAACACTTCAATAAATATAGGCCAACTCAAAGTCCAGATAGATAGACTAATCCCCTTTTCGTATGCTTTCATAAAAACCTCTGCAATGAATACGATACAATTGCAATGAATATCATACAATGTCCTTATTATATCACGTTATATAACCACATGGGACAAATCGCAGAAAGCAATATACTAAATAGTTTTCATAAAATAGTACATACAAAAAACGTGCCACCCAAAGGTGACACGTTTATTATGTAGACAAGCAAGTATCTATAGTGTTCTGCTAATGCTTATTTGAAGCCATTACAAAGGCTGTCGAATAATGCTTGATCAGGTTTTACAACATCTTCAGTCAATGGACGAGGATGTGGTCCGCCATTTGCTACAGCCATTGCTTTTTCAAAGGAAGGTTTAGATGTATTTTGATAGATAAGACCTGTAACCAAACCATCAGTATCACCCAAAGTTTTAAGCGCTGTTGCACGATCTGTTGGGTCATAACCTTCAGGCAATGCTACTAAATGTTCTTTGAACCAATCATAACTATTGCGTTTATTATATGTAACACATGGGCTAAATACATTGATGAAGGAGAAGCCCTCATGATCCATAGCTTGTTGAATCAAATCAACGAGCTCTTTACGATTCACCATATAGCTTTGTGCTACAAATGTAGCACCTGCTGCAATCGCAGTTTCACAAACGGACAATGGAGACTCAAACGCACCATGAGGAGTTGTTTTTGTAACAAAACCGATATCAGAACGAGGGGATGCTTGACCTTTAGTCAAACCATATACATGGTTATCCATTACTACGTATGTCATGTTTACATTACGTTTAAAAGCATGAATGGTGTGACCCATACCGATAGCAAAGGCATCACCGTCACCGGAAAATGCAATAACTTCTAGGTCTTGGTTAGCAAGCTTAACACCTTGCGCATAAGGAAGCGCACGGCCATGAGTTGTATGCGCACCATAAGCGTAGAAATAGCCACCGATACGGCTAGAACAACCAATACCGGAAATTACGGCTAATTTTTCTGGTGGAATATTTTTCGCTACTACAGCGTCAGTAATCGCCGCTTGAACCCCATAATGGCCACAGCCTGGACACCAGTTAGGACGAATATCATTTCTGTAATCTTTAGCTGTTGTCATATTATAGGACCTCCTTAATCGCATTTTTCACATAACTTTTTGTGAATGGATTACCATCGTATTTCAAGCAGCTAGAAATCTTATGTTTCTTATGCATGTTGATTTTAAATAAGTTAGCCAATTGACCAGTTTTATTGTGTTCTACAATAACTACTTTTTTCGCCGCATCAAAGAACGGTTGTAATTGCTTTGCTGGGAATGGTTTAATTAAGCGCAATTGTAAATGGTTAACTTTAACACCTTCTTGATCGAATTCAGCAACAGCTTCTTCGATAGCACCACGACTAGAAGCCATACCTACAACGAGTACATCCGCTTCGTCGTATTTAGCATTGTTCAAGAATGGTTCATAATTGTCAGCTACAGTTTCCAATTTACGGAAACGTTTATCAGTTTGCGCTACGTGCATTGTAGGCGCTTCTGCTGGTTTACCTTCTTCATTATGCTCTAAACCTGTGGAAAGGAATAGACCATTTTTCATGCCAGGAATTGTACGAGGAGAAATACCATCTTCAGTCAATTCGAAGC
>CAKQBP010000085.1 GCA_934216375.1 uncultured Veillonella sp. | reverse complement strand
CACGTTCTGCTTGTGTTGATTCAATAACTTTATCTTTATTAAAAATCTCACCAATAACTTTCTTAGGTTTGCCCCCCTCTTCCATATCAGAAGCATTACCAGTGATTACATCAATTTTCATCTTGTACTGATGATACTTACTATAACCAACTACTTTATAACCATAGTTCAAGTCATTAGAGTTGAGCTCTACAGAATGAAGCGCCGCATTTGGATAGCGATTTTGGAAAATAGTACCAATTTGGCTCATAGTCATAACCATGGACTCGCCAGGTGCACGTTTTACAGAGATATCCGTACTTGTTTCAGGCTTTGTTTTGCGTGCGTCTGCCACACTTGGTGTAGCAACGGATAACATACCTACCGCTAATACACCCGTCAATGCCATAGAAATTAACTTTTTATTCATTATAATCCTCCTACTAGATACTATGCTTCTATTAATCAAACTATTAGTACGCTAGAATTTCTATAAGTTCATGCTATATTCAACAGCACTAAAATATGTAAATAATCATATCATTTAGACAATATACTATAAACCTTCATTAGATGCAAGTCGCCCATCTACATCAGTCATAATCAATTTATAGCATGTAGCCACTAAAGGCACACCGATCAACATACCAGTAACCCCCATCAAACTACCGCCTACGATAACAGCAGCAAATACCCACAAACCTGGTAATCCAACAGAGTTACCTACAATTTTAGGATAAATAAAGTTACTTTCAATTTGATGTAGTATCTCCAGAATAATTACATAGATAAGAGCATCCATAGGGCTAACAGTAAGTAGCATAACGGCTCCAATGATACCACCAACATAAATACCTAATAGTGGAATCAAACCAGTTAGACCAATTACACAAGCAATCGTTGTAGCATATTCAATATTAAATAGCCATAAAGTAATACCTACCATCACGCCTAGAACCAAGGCATCTATAAACTGACCTACAAAAAAATTACTGAATGTTTGAACTGCTACGCGAGTTACATAACTAACACGATTTACCCACTCATCTGATGCATAAGCCTTTAATATACGTTTACCTTGTAATATAAGGCGTTCCTTATCAAGCAACATATAAACAGCAAAAATTAAGCCAAGACCAATGTTCAAAGTCCACGACAATACGGTGCCCATTGCATTTACAATATATGTGCCACCTTTTGTCCCCCATTCACGAGTATATTTAGCAAGATTCTCTCCACTTAGGGCATCTATAATTGTTTGATTCGACGCCATTGGAATTGTTTCTGTAATATGTTGCATCCATGTTTGGAAGTCCGTATACAATTGCGGTGATGCAGCTACAATAATCGACATAGAATGAATCAATTGAGGTAAAGCCATCCGAGCAATAAAATACACAATAACGCTAATTGTTACAAAAGATAGCAAAAGACTCAGTGGGCGACGTATTTTATACTTCCATCCAGAGTCACACTTAGGCCATAGCCATCGCTCATAACGAACGACTAGAATATCCAATACGAAAGCAATACAAGCACCCACAATGAGCGGAACAAAGGCCGTAAAGATAGCGTCAAGACCACTAGCAATATCACTTATACGTAGTGCCATCATAATCATAATGCCCGCTAGTATAATAGCCCCTATGAGCTGTTTGTAATATTTAAATTCTTTCATAATAACCTACTTCACATAACACTATTAATAAGCTACACCTATATAACTATACGATTCTCACATCGCATACATTACCAAAGCATAATGAACATTGTATGACCTAGTATTGTATGCAAGCTTAGTATAACACAAAAGTCCACCTTGTCGCATGCTCGAATTCCCGATGAACAAGAGAGCATGATTGAAGGTGGACTTATTGTAGGGCTAATCTAGATAAGTCTAGAAATTAACGATGAATATAAACGTCTACACGACGGTTTTCAGCTTTACCTGCTGCTGTAGAGTTAGTTGCAACTGGTTTAACATCACCATTAGCAATACCGATAAGACGATCGGCAGATACACCGTGATTAACTAAATATTGAGCCACATGTTGTACGCGGCGTTCAGACAAAGCAATGTTGTATTGAGGGTTTGCATCAGTATCAGCGTTACCCATTAATTTAACTTGGTCTTGAGAATATTGGTTAGCAGCATTTACAGCAGCCGTTAAGTTTGGATATTGGTCTGCACGAGCAACATCTTGATCAGAGTCAAAGTAGATAGATTGTACATAGTAGTCCAATTTAGGAGTTTTATATGCAGGCGCTTCTACAGTAGGAGCTGGAGCTGGAGTGTATACAGGAGCTGGTGCTGGAGTATATACAGGAGCTACGGATTTGTGACCACCGAAACGGTAAGATAATCCTACTACAGGACCTTGGAAGGAAATATTAGACTTATCATCACGTTTAGTATTGATATAACGATACCCTGCATTAATATCCCAGTCTTGGTTAACTTTATAACCTAAACCTGCTTCCCAAGTAGTAGTTCTCTTAGTCCCTACACCCGCTTTACCATAAATGTCTACTTTAGAGCCAAGATTAGCTTTACCAATTACACCTAATTGAGCAATATTATTTGCTTTAGGGAATGTATCACCAGAAATGTGAGCATAACCGCCATATACTGCGAAATTTTTGTTCAAGGATTGAACCAAATTAACTTCTTGCATTCTATCACTATAGCTAGTGCCGAACATTTTATCATTCAAACCATGGTATTGGTATTGCAACGCTGTTTTATCTGTGAAAGCGTATGTTACACCGCCATCAAAGTTCCACTTTGCATCAGAAGTCCAAGCGTTAGTTTTTGCTTTAGAATCAGACGCACCAAGATCAACTTGAAACTCACCTTTATTGAATTGAGTTTGAGGAGTTGCACCTGCTACGGATACACCTACAGCAGCAACTGCCAATAAAGCTAATAATTTTTTATTCATTATAATTCCCTCCAAAAATAGCCCTTAAAATACTTAGGCTTTGGTAATAATATGCTTATATTTTACACAATTTTTCAATATAATTCAATATTCTTCATGAATTTTTGATGAAATTTCAACTATATCTATCTATAAATATTATAAATATAAATATTAACACCTCTATATTGCCTAATCACTGCGATTCTCTGCACATATTATAGTCCAGTAATTGTAATACTATTTATCTTTTTTTAAGATTCTCTAACAACAATAAAATCACTGGTCCTGTAAGTTCATCAAAATCATTATTATATCCACTAATAGATCTAACTATAATTGAACAAATAAAAGCCCCCTTATACACTAAGGAGGCTTTTATCATTTCATATGTATATCCCTTACATATATACGTGAAATCAGAAGTTTCTGGTCAGATAACACATTCCCCAATGTGTCATTTTTTTCACATTAAGTATTGTACATCAAAAATTTTTAATAGACAAGAGTTTATTCACTATTTTTTCATGAATTCTTCTAAAACTTTCAATGTAAAAAAGAATAATCAACAAAATATATAATTATTATCTGTCGTTTAAAATTATATCGAGTATTAGTATTTTAAATTTTAACATTTACATGAAGCCTATTTTTAATATAAAGCAAAAGTTAAATTAAAACTATATTCATATCTCATTAAACAACCTTATGTTGCCATGCTCCTCGAATAAATCTAAAATAAGAACAACATAATCTTAGAGACTGATCAAAGCACAAAGATAACCATGCCCCAAAGAGGCCTAAACCTAATGTAATACACAATAGATATGTAATGATAGGCCGAATGATCGCTACGCTCACAAGGGAATATTTCATGATGTAATATGTATCCCCTGCACCTTTCAACACACCGGAGTATACTTGTTGTAATGCTTGAGGAAATGCAGCGATTGCCATAATGCCCATCAAAGTAGCAGAAAGAGTAACAACATCACTTTCACGAGTATATAACTGTACTAAAAAATCACCAGGGCCAATAAAGATTAATGCACTCACAATACCCACGACTAAACCGATACGAGCACCAATTTTACCATAAGTACGTGCAATATCCGGCCTTTTATGCCCAAGATTTTGACCCGTATGTGACGCGCCTGCAAAGCCAAGTCCCATCGCAAAATAATAAAATATATCCATTAGATTCATACATACGTAATGCGCGGCCAAAGGTACTGCACCTAAGGAAGCAACAATCATAGTGTATGTATACATACCGAATCGCTCAAAGAACTGTTCTCCTAAAGAACTACCACCTACATGAAACATTGTATGTAATACGGGTCTTTCAAAAGTCCACTTCGACGGATGGCGCAATGTTAATCCAGTAGCAGTATGTTGTGAAATCGTACGCAACAACAATAATGCAATAATCGCACTACTGATCATGGTGGAAACCCCTGCCCCCATAACACCAAGTTCAGGGAAGAAACCAATACCATAAATCAAGAAGAAGTTCATTATTGTATTCAAAATATTCCCTACTACATTAGATTTAAAAATAACTTTAGTATTACCATATCCAATGAGTGCAGCCCCTACGATTTGACTAAAGGACTGAAATATTAGACTAATAACTATAAAACGACCATACCAAACAGCTGTTTCAATATAGCTATCTTCAGCACCTGTAAAACGTAGAATATGCTCTAAATTCAAGAAACATATCAATAATAACGGTACATAAATCAAAAAATTCAATAAAATAGACTGCTTGAGCACGGCATTCATACCATCTACATCACCTTCACCATGACGACGAGCTATGATTGCCGTCACAGCAATGGATAAGGCTCGACAGAAGATGAGCATTACCATCTCAGGTTGTCCCATAATACCTACCGAAGCAAGAGCTGATGCACCTAAGGCACCAACCATCGCCAAATCGATAGCCGTCATAAATTGTAACATCAAGCCTTGTAATGTAGCTGGCCAAGCTATTTTTAAATAATTACCATATAGCTGCTTTGTCGTACCTACAGGTCCTAATCGTTCTGCAACAGGCAACATGGTATCTATTGAAAGCCATCGTTGTATACGGTCTAACATCCTATCTCCTATTCATGCAAGATCATACATAGTAGAGGTATCACTTCACCTCTTATTTCTACTGTATTATATCACATAACATATGAGAAGTCATTCATATGTTATGCATTCTAAATAAGAATATATATCAAAATAGCAAAAGAACCTCTTATACAAAATGTATATATCCATCAGGTATAACAGTATATAAGAGGTTCTTTAGATTTACAGGAAAATAATTATCTTAAACTATTATCAAGACTAGCTCTCAACTCTTAACCTTTAGAGGCTAATAATTGATTTACTACTGCACGCAATTCATCTAAGCCTTGTTTAGTCTCAGCCAATTCTTGACGTTGACGTTCATTTTCAGCTTCTAATGTATTTAGACGTGCTGCTTGATTAGCAATAACAGTTTTTTGATTACTATTTTCTTTTTTGAGACTAGATACTTCGTCTTGCATTACATAAACAGAGCTAATAGGACCTGCTTTATAACGTTCTGGAATAGCATCTTTTCTTTCACGACTACCACCAAATTTATGTGTTACACCTGCATTTACCATGTTATGACTAGTACCAAGTGAAACGCCTACGTTGAACATAGTATCTTCAGTTCGGTAGTGAGCAATACCGATAGCACCCGCAGTTTCACCACGGTAGTTACCAATACCAGCCATAATTTGAGTTGGTTCCAATGGATCGTATTGAATTGGTTTCAACGCTGCCATAGCTGCCGCATGAGCACCCACACGTTGTGTTTCAGTACCTACACGATTAACAGCTTCTTGTAAACCAGCATTAGATGCTTTCAATTGGCTAACATTTACTGCATCAGTATCATCTGTGCCGGGCGCTACCCCATGAATTTGGTTGCCACCATTATTTAAGCCGTTTACAGTAAGGGATACAGGGCTAGCTGTTGCATCTGCTGGAGTAATAGTCATGCCACCACCCTTAATTACAGTAGAGTTGCCAGCTGCATCTTTCACAGTTGTACCTGCAGGGGTAATCTTAGTAGATACACCGTTTTCATCACCTACGGTAACACTGTTTAGACCTTTCAAGTCTTTAGCCAAGCCATATGTGAAAGTAGTTCTATTTTGGTTAACTACAAGATTATCACCAGCTTGGAATTTTACAGTATCTCCACCTTGTACTTTTTCAACGGTACCTCCATCAGCCGTTACAT
>CAKQBP010000084.1 GCA_934216375.1 uncultured Veillonella sp. | reverse complement strand
CATCATAGATGGAGTAATACGACCACCATATGCACCAGCGGCCAAGGCAAGTAAAACAGCGACCCATTTGGATCCAAATAAGCCCAATGCATATGTCCATGTTATATCGTTCGTAAAAGTCAACTCATTGCCTGCTTTACCATTTCCAAGAATTTCAGGAAAATACATAGCTAAGGCACCAATTAGTGTAAATGCTACGATAGAAATAGGAATCATTACAGGACTACTGCGATGAATGGCAGGTAGCTTACCTTGTGTAATATTAAATAAAACAACACCAATTGCAATAATAGCTCCTAATGCAATAGAAAACTCTACATAGTGACTACCCAAACTAGGTTGTGCCATTGTATATTGAATGACATCCCCTACACCAGCTTGTCGTGTCACAAATGTAGCCAAGCCGCAACATAATAGGGCTGCACTCATAGCGCGTACATTCCAAGTAAGAAGCAAAGTTTCTAATGTAAAAATTGCCGCAGATAATGGTGAATTATAAACTGCAGCTAAGCCAGCGCCTGCAGCACATGCAATTAATAATTGACGATCTTCTTGTTTTATATCAAAATATTTAACCAAAAAGGTGGTAATACCAGCGCTAGCCTCACGTGGTGCAACTTCTCGACCTAATGGAGAACCAATACCTACCGTAATTATTTGTAGTGTTGCATGTAAAACAGTAGTAATTGGATTCATATCCATTTTACCAGAAACTGCCGTTTTTATATCTACAACGCCTTTACCATATCGGTGAATTAAAACCCAACCTACGCCACCTATCACGCCACAGACGATTAAAGGTATCAATCGTTCTATCGGTGATACTCGGGCCACAGCTGCACCAAAGCTCAGATGATCAGCAGAAGAGTAATTATATACGAAATGTTGGATTCCATGTAATAAATGCGTATAGGAAGCCCCTACTAGCCCCGCTATAAAGCCAACTATAATAATGAGTCCTATAAATCGTTTATCATATATCATATTTACTCCATCGCTAATACAATTTCCCCAGCCGCTAATGTCTTTTTAACATCAATGATACGCTGATTTGAGGAACCTCTGAAGCGCAATGCAGGGTCCTTAAGTTCATCTACAAAGCGGCCATCTACGAGAATGTCAATTTCTTGTAATAAGGCACTTCGTAACTCATCTCCTAAGATATCATCTATTTCATAGCCGGAATAAGCCCAAATCTTCTTTTCTGGCGCCGCTGCTCGAACAGCTCTCACCACCGGTAATAAGCCTTGTACATTTTGAAATGGCTCCCCACCTAATAATGTTAACCCTGAACATGTAGGATTCTTCACATAGGAAACTACTAAATCTGTCTCAGCTTGCGTCCATACCTTACCAGCATTAAAATCTTGGTATTCTTCGTTAAAACAATTATAACAACAATGTGTACAACCTGTTACAAATATAGATGTACGAATCCCTTCTCCATTGGCAATATCATATTGTCTTATTTGCCCATATCTCATCATAACCTCCATAGTAGTGCCTATCAACTTTGATTAACACTATATAGATATATTTCAATTTCTCATATATACAGTAAAAGCTGTGCCTTAGGCACAGCTTTTAGCATTTACAGAACTATCGTATTTAGAATTAAAATCGTATCTATTAAAATATCCACATCATTAGATATCTATGATAATTATATTAATCTATATAAACTATATAACAGTTTATCTTAATATATAGAATAATTATTAAAACTATAACTCTAATAATCTTAAATGTGCATTACACGATCTTTAATTTCCTTTGTGCGCCCTTCATTCCAGAAGTTTTCGCCAAGGTATCCACAAGTACGACGGATAACAGTTAATTTATCGCGGTTTGTATTGTGGCAACGAGGGCATTCCCACTCGTTATGTTCGTTTACCTTGATTTCGCCATCGAAACCACATTCGTGACAGTAGTCAGACTTGGTATTGAATTCAGCGTAAGAAATATGATCATAAATATATTGAATCATAGTCAAAACAGCTGGAATATTATTAGTCATATTAGGAATTTCTGCATAGGAAATACAGCCACCTGTAGATTTCTTTTGGAACTCAGATTCAAAGGAGAACTTGTCAAATACATTAATTTCTTCTCGTACGCTTACATGATAACTATTAGTATAATAACCTTTATCCGTAATATCTTCAATAATACCAAAACGAGCGCGATCCAAAGAAGAGAATCGATGGGTTAAACTTTCAGCAGGTGTACCATATAATGCGAACCCCATGTTATGTTTAACTCGCCATTCATCAACAGCTGCATTTAAACGATCCATAATCTTCATCGCAAAAACGCGACCTTTCTCGCCCGTATTCGATTCACCGGTAATTAAGCGAGTTGCTTCATAAATACCAATATATCCCAAGGAAATAGTCGCATAGCCGCCAGTCAAGAATTTAGCAATTTTCTCGCCTTTTTTAAGTCTTGCAATGGCACCGTGTTGCCAATGGATTGGCGACACATCGCTCACTACGTCCTTAAGTAATTCATAACGAAGCATTAGAGCTTTTTCTGCTAACTCAAGTCGTTTATCTAAAATTTCAAAATATCGTTCTTCACTACCTCGGGCTAGAATGCCGATTTGAGGTAAGTTCAAGCTTACTACACCAATGTTAAAACGTCCATCAAACTTGTATTCACCATTTTCATCCTTCCAAGGAGATAAGAAGGATCGACAGCCCATAGGACTAAAGACATTACCTGAGTAGTTTTCCTTCATTTTTTTCGCAGAAATATAATCAGGGTACATACGCTTAGCCGTACATTGTGCTGCCAATTCAGTTAAGTAATAGTATGGACTATCTGGTGTTACATTATGCTCATCAAGAACATAAATCAACTTAGGAAAGGCTGGTGTAATATATACATCAGCTTCGTTTTTTACACCTTTAATACGTTGGCGCAAAATTTCTTCTGTAATAAGAGCCGCTTCCTTCGCGTATTCATAGTCTGGTTGGAAATACATAAATAATGTAACAAATGGAGATTGACCATTTGTAGTCATCAATGTATTAATTTGGTATTGAATAGTTTGAATACCATCTTTAACCTCTTTACGCGTACGTTTCCACGCAATTTCACGAGCCTTTTCCATATTAGGCTCCATGCCGTAAATCTCAACTTGCTCTTCAATAACATTATTGAGGATTTTTTCATAAGATTTACGTACGAATGGTGCCAAAATACGATCAATACCATTAATACTTTGACCACCATATTGACCAGATGCTACTTGTGCAATAATTTGTGTTGTTACAGTACAAGCAACTTGGAAGGACTTAGGAGTATCGATTTTCTTACCATTGATTACTGTACCATTTGTAAGCATGTCTTCCAAATTAATTAAGCAACAGTTAAACATAGGTTGAATAATATAATCCATATCATGGAAGTGGATAGCTCCACTATCATGGGCTTCCAAAATATCGGTAGGAATCAATTTACGACGAGCAATATCCTTAGATACTTCACCAGCAATTAAATCCCGTTGGGTAGATACTATAGCAGCATCCTTATTAGAGTTCTCATCAAGAACACTTATATTACTACGATCTAATAAACCAATTACATCATCATCAGTTGTATTTTGACGACGTTTAAAAGCTTGAACAGCTTTGTAACCTTCATAGGCACGTGCCGTTGCAGGATTATGATACTCAATCAACTTATAATACACTTGATCTTCAATAGCATAAATTGTCATGTCTTTTTGAAGCTTAGTAGCATATTCCTCAATTTCATTTGCAATACGCTGTGCCAAGCCCTCTTCGTACAACCCTGTACTACTATGTTCAGCCTTTTCAATAGCCAAAGCAATCTTGTTCTTGTCAAATGGTACCTTCGTGCCATCTCGCTTAATGACCTGCAACATATTGGCAACCTCCCCATCTTGTTACTGCCAAAATATATGTTAAGACGTATAAAAAGTATGGCAAATCACACTTTTTATAAATTTATATGTAAAAATGTGAAGAATTATTAGAAAAACCCTCTATTTTTACCGCCTTCTCAGTATACTATATATGGTGGTTGTTTTCAACCCCAAATACAACATAAAGTAAAAATAGGCTCTCCTCTCTATGCCAATATGACATGGATAAAAGAACCTATTATGACATGGATAAAAGAACCTATATAAATTATAATGCAAAGCCAAATAGACGAGTTAAGAAATTACCCTTTTTCCCCACCCAACTAGATGGGACAGAAGGATAAAATGTACGATTAGCCAAAAGATCACGTTCGTTAAGATGAATATTTGGCAATAAATCTTTTTTATACGTACTATCTAATTTAGAAATAGCTTCCACATAACCTTGGTACACCTCGACATCACAGCCATTGCTGTAACCAGTGCCAAAGAAATGAATTAAACCATTGCGATATAATTCAATAGCCCTATCATAATTAGCGTTACCATGATTAAAAGATGCCATATTACATTGAATCAAAATACCTTTATCAACCCATTCTAATAATTGTTCAGGTTTAGTAAATAATTGTCCATAAGTTTCTACTTCACTAACAATAGGTACAATACCCATATCTAGTAGACTTAACAACCATGCATTAATATGATGCACTTTGCTATTTTGTGGAAGAGCAACTAATATAAAATGGCTATCTCCCAATGTATATTGATTGCGATGAAAAGCTATATATTCAATCATTTCATCACAAAGCATTACGCGAGCTCCACTGTGAATAGTTACATCTACTAGCTGTTCCTTAATCACAACTTTTACTTCATTAACTAAAGATTTCATAGCATTCCATGTATTCAGATCCATAGATACTGTAACATCTGGCGTACTAAAAATATCTGTAATACCTTGTTCAGACAAGGACTTAATCATTTTTACTGATTCTGCCATTGTTTGAGGCCCTTGTGGACCTAACACAGCTGGCAAAATGCAACCATGTAAATCAACCACGCGACTCATAATCTTTCCCTTCTACTTTCGATTTTCTTTTCAAAACCGACCTCTTTTATAAAGTTCATGTTCTTCTCATTTAAGTTTATAATTCATTTTATATTCACGATTATAACAAGGGACTAGTCGCTTGTATAGTGGTTTTTCTATAAAAATAAATAAATTATTATATGCTCATTTAATACAATTTTTATATATTCATTTATCCTTCATAAAATATGACTCATAATCTCTATGATTATGAGTCATATTTTACGCATCATTATATTAATATTTTTTTAATTTTTAATTTTTCTTTTATCTTTTATCATGACTAATATAATAAGCTAATTTTACTACCGATATACCAATGATTATACCAATTGTATCAATCAATACATCAGAAAGTTGAGAGCTGCGACCTAGAGAAAATAATTGTATAAATTCGTCTAGACTAGCTATTACTATACCCACTCCTATAGTTTTTACTACTGTGCCATATTCAATATAGCGGCGTAGAACTACATATAAAACACCACCAAGGATTGTGAACTCTGTAAGGTGGGCTAATTTTCGAACAATCCTATTTAAGGCCCATATATTTCCGTAAAAGCCTAATTTATCAGCTATAGGGGCAAGCCACTCTGCAAAAATAAGACTAAACCCATCAGAGGTCCCTCCATTTTGCAAGGAATTATCCCATATAAAAAACACAATTAGACCTAACACAATATATAGTATCCAACGTTTCATACTACTCTCCTAAACGCCACAATACATATAGCTGTATTAATCTCTATCAAAAATATCTCGTGTATAAACTTTATCTTTTACACCTTCTAAGCTACTATCCCAGCGATTAGCTACAATAACATCACTGACACGCTTAAAGTCTTCAAAATTACGAATAACTGGCGAATTAAAGAAATCTTCTGCATCTAGTGTAGGTTCATATACTACCACAGCAATCCCCTTCGCCTTAATACGTTTCATAACACCTTGAATCGCTGACGCTCTAAAGTTATCGGAGTTCATTTTCATGGTCAATCGATAAATACCAACGATTTTTGGATTTTTTGCAATAATAGCATCTGCCACATGATCTTTACGAGTTCTATTCGCATCAACAATGGCAGAAATCAAGTTTTGTGGTACATCATTATAGTTTGCTAATAATTGTTTTGTATCTTTTGGCAAGCAATACCCACCATAGCCAAAGGACGGGTTATTATAAAAGTCTCCAATACGAGGATCTAAACATACACCATTGATAATTTGACTAGTGCTAAGACCACGTACCTCCGCATAAGAGTCAAGCTCATTAAAGTACGCTACAC
>CAKQBP010000083.1 GCA_934216375.1 uncultured Veillonella sp. | reverse complement strand
TTCTCGACAATTGCAGCGGGAAATGTTTGCTTTGAATGATGCATTAGAAGAGAGCGAAATGAACTGGCAATCCTTATTAACTAGCTTAGAATCTAAATATACAGCTAATATTTCGTATAATCTACCTCGCGTGCTTGGACAGTGTCAGAATCGTAATGTATTGCAATCCAAAATGGAGGATATGGTGGCTCATGTTTATACGCACGCTTCTCGTGGCCTTGATTGGCTCTCTACCATTGTTACGATAGCACCATTATTAGGCTTACTTGGTACTGTAACGGGTATGATTGGTGCCTTTCAAGTATTCGGTGCTGACGGTGCGGTACCTACTGCTATTACCGGTGGTGTGGGGGAAGCCCTTGTCGCAACTGCTTCCGGGCTTTGCGTGGCTATTGTAGCATTATGTTTCCATGCTGCATTTACCCATCATGTACGCATGACGATATCTCGTTTAGAAGATTCATTTTCTCGTGTCTTAGATTCTTATGATCGGGGGCATGCTGCATGAAACGAATGAGCCGTATGGAGGGAGAAAAGCCTACTTTGATGATTATCCCTATGATTGATATCATCTTTTTCTTGCTCGTATTTTTTATGATTAGCACCATATATACGATTCCACAACAATCCTTGTCTATTATGCTACCAAAAACGAAAACACAGCAGTCCGCTGAGTTGCGCCCGGTTTTAATTGATTTTGAAAAATCTGGGCAGTTGATGATTGATGATGGATATGTGACGAAAGAACAGCTAATTAGCTCTGTGAAAGCCAAAATTGGAGAGAATAAAAATCAAAACTTCCTTATTCGTGCTGACAAGGATTTGAGTTATGGCAAGGTCGTAGAATTAATGGATGATATGAAATTAGCCGGCGCTGCAAGTATTAGTATTGCCACTGTTAATAAATAGGTGATGTTATGGCGAAACAATATGTAGATGTGTGGAAATATCCACATATGACCTATAAAAAAGCCTTTGTTATTGCTACCATTATAAGTATTATTACGGTGGGTGTTGCTTTTATTTCTTTTTCTGATTATATCGAATCTCAGATGGCTGGATCGTTACAAATTAATTTTCTAACGGAACAGGAAGCAGAGAAACAAGTAGAGGAAATTAAAGAGCAAATTAAAGAAGAAAAAGCTCATGAGATCCAACACTCAAAAGAATTGGAAAATAATAATGTTCAACTTGATAACGGAGGAGCCGGTCATGGAGGACAAAATGGAAACTCTGCTGTTCCTACAAAAAGTGATGTAAGTCCGTCTAGTCAACAAGCGAGTGCTGGTGAAATAGGAACGGTTAAACAATCTTCTGTTGGTAGCAATACGGGGAGTGGACTTGTCGGAACTGAAGGTTCTGGAATCGGGTATGCATCAACAGGTGGAGGAGAAGGGCGTAGCGATCGTGAAGGTACCGGAGGTACTGAAGTTGATGTCGGTGGTGGCGGCACATTTAGTTATGATGGGTATTGGAGTAATTTACAAAGTGCAATTAATAGTAATTACCCTACAGATGCATATACTATGGGGATTCAAGGTGATGTGACACTAAGAATTTATTTTGCCCCAGGTGGCAGTGTTGCCAGTGTGGAAGTTCTTAATTCTGATGATCCTATGTTATCAGAACATGCTAGGGAATATGCTTATAGTGTGGGTGGTGCTGAAAATTCTACAGGTACACAGCAATATGCAGATATTATAATTCACTATAATTTATAAGTATAATGAAAAACTAGTATCTTTATAGATACTATTTTTTTTATATGTATATATATTACTTTGATAACATAAAATAATATTGATAGTTATTCCTGATGAATATATAATTGAGATTAGATATCGTTTTATACTATTAGAGCCCTAATATATTTTCTGGAGGTGTGTGATGAAAAAATCATGGGCAGCACTGTTATGTGTTGTGTATCTAACATCTGCTGTAGGTGTGGTAGGTGCAGAAAATAATAGTTCTACAAGTGTAGTTAGTGTGAATGAATCTCAAAATAATGCAAGCGATGAGCAGTCAAGACGTATGAAAGATATTACGGTTACCGCTACTCGTACGGAGGCTTTAGTTCGGGATGTACCAATTGCGACAACGATTATTTCACAAGAAGAAATTAAAAGTCGCCAATATCGTAATTTAGAGCAAGCCTTACAAAGTGTGCCAGGCGTTGCTTTCAGCACCGATGCCCACGGTGGACAAAATATTACGATGCGTGGTGCCGAATCTCGTCATACATTAATTCTTATTGATGGACGACGTGTTACGGGAGAATTGACGAAAACGAGAGCTAACGCCATGGGCTGGCTTCGCCAAGGCATGGATAATGTGGAACGCATCGAAATAACGCGTGGTCCGTCGAGTGCCCTTTATGGTTCTGAGGCGAATGGTGGGGTTATTAATATTATTACAAAGCAATCCAGAAAGCCAAGTGTAGAGGTTAATACTGAAATCTCTCGTCGTGATGCATCGAGTGCGACAGGGTATAACTTCAATGTATTGGCTCGTAGCGGACAAAAAGGGAAGTGGAACGGATCGATTGGTGCTGGAATTCGTAGGAATATAGCGGGAAATAATGATTCTGGCTCGGATAATAACTATCATGGTGACCGGATACCGCTTCATTTTGACGTATCTTATCAAGCGGGAAAAAGGGATAAATTTTCCTTCTTTATAGATCGAGAAACTGAAGATTTGGATATGAATACGAAAAAGGGTAGCGCATTAACTCAATCGGTTGATAAAAATACGACTACTACAAGCACAGGTCTTCGTTGGAATGGCCGTCGCGGCCGGTCATCGCTTATGGTGCAGTCTTACTACAATCATTACAAAGACACTTATGATCAATATAAGCGCACGGGTGGCATAAAAAAACTATCCATTTGGGATGAATATTATAATAAAGAATGGATTACAGACGCACAGGTTAACACGGCAATTGATAAGAAGAATCTCTTGACGTATGGCGTTCAATTCCGCCGTCAGGAAGCGATTAGTACGCGTATTAATAATGGATCCATAGCATGGTCAAGAACTCGAGAAGGCATTACAGATACCGCGGGTAAGGCAACCATTAATTACGGTAGTTACTTTGTGCAACATCAATGGAAACCTAGTCGTAAATGGGTAATTATTCCTGCTGTTCGCTACGATACGTCAAATGCATTTGATAGCCATTGGTCGCCTAAGATTGGTGTTACCTATAAAGCAAATGATAGTCTCCGTTTTAAAATGAATTACGGTGCAGGCTACTCCACACCTGGTATGACGGAAATGTATCATCATTGGCTTATGGCATCTAATGTGCCGAGAGGGCGATTAGGGGCTTTCGATATATATTTGCAAGGTAATCCTAATTTGAAACCTGAAAGCTCTTATAACTTTGATTTCTCTGTAGAAAAAGATTGGAAACGGACAAATGTTAAGGCGTCCTATTTCCACAATGTTATTAAAAATTATATTGAAAGCGGTGCTAATCGTATTGATATGGCAAATCGCCGAATTTATGTTTCGTATTCCAATTTACCTCGTGCTGTATTGCAAGGTGTGGAATTATCTGTAAATCATAGACTCAATAATAAATGGGATGTATTCGGCAACTATACATATTTGGATGCCAAAAATGACGTGACTCACGACCGTCTGTTAAACCGTGGTCGCCATGTATTCAGTGGTGGTGTTAATTATCATCAAGATCGCTGGACTGGTGCGTTCTGGGGTAATTATTACATTAACTACCTCGATGGCATCGATGCTATCGTTGTTAACCCACGTCTCAGCATCCCGAAAAAGAAAAATATTCAAACTTGGAATGTTATGGTGACTCGTCAGTTGAATGATAATGCATCCATGTATGTAGGGGTTGAAAATATATTTGGTGAAAAACAAGACTTACGAGATATTCATGGCGCCACTTATCGCATGGGCCTTAACCTGCGTATGTAATAGTGAGATATTAATGTATGTATGAAATGCTGAGGCTTTAATGCATGTATTTCATACATAATATAGTGGCATTAATTTGAAATTATAATCTATGAGGTTTAGCTTGCATAAGTTATCTGCGAGGTGATCATTATCAATAAGCCATTATTATGTTTATTGGGTATTGTTGCCGTTGTGGGGGCTTTCACTACGGGTATAAGTTTTGAAGGCAAGCGAGAGGTATTCAGTGAGGCAGGTGCTATTCAGATTGAAGATGATACGAAGCAAATTGTGTCGTTGCCGAGTGTGGCAAGTCGAGTAGTATCTATTTCTTCGGCAGATAGCGAATTACTCATCGCTTTAGGTGTTAGCCCGGTAGGCGTAGTAAATTCAAGGGAGTTACCGGCAGATGTGCAGGCTAAAATTGCACAGTATCCAAATATGAATAGTGCTGTATCTCCAAGTATTGAACGAATTATTATGTCCGATCCGAATCTCGTTATCGGCATTGCCATGCCGTTTCAAACGGCGTTGCGCAAAGCATTTAATGCGAATCATATTCCTAGCTTTTACCATCTATCCTCCAATTATGATGACATCATGGACCATATTCGGCATGTGGGCGCTATGACTGGTCATGATAGGGAGGCGGCTGCGTTGGTCCAGAAATATAATGATATCCTAACGGAAATCATACAGCGTCATAAAGATGAGTCTGCACCGCGTGTCCTCATCGTTTTTGGGACACCTACGAGTTACCAACTAGCCTCCAGTAAAACATATGTGGGAGATATTCTCCAAAGATTAGGGGCAAAAAATGTGGCTGATGTATATTTGCCGCAGGATGTATCGGAGAATGCTTTGGATGGATATATTCCGCTTAATCTGGAGACGATGGCCGTTCTTGATTGTGACAAGGTTATCTTGATTAATCATGGCAGTAGCGGTGAGAAAGATATAGCAGCTTTTAAAAAGGCTTTTAAAACGCCGGCATGGCAGAATGTACCTGCTATTGCTAATGGGAATATAGAGGTCTTGCCGGGTCCGTTGTTTGCGTCGGTGCCGACCGCCCGAATGGATCAAGTGTTATTATATGCGGAAAAGGTGTTATATGGACAATCTCATTAATGTGCAGGAACGTCGTGGCTTACGCGTTTTTGTGGCTGCGCTGATTCTGTTAATAGCAGGTGTGTTGCTGAGTATGAAATTGGGCGCCGTTCCATTAACTTGGAGCGAATTATACCAAATCATAACGGGTGGCGATACATCAAAAATTGGTCAAATTATCATGACTATACGCTTACCACGTGTTGTAGTGGGATTCTTAGCGGGCATGAATCTTGCCTTAGCTGGCGTGATTTTACAAGGTATCTTGCGAAATCCTTTGGCGGATCCTGGCATTATTGGCATTACCTCTGGCGGTGCTTTGGCGGCTATGATTATTATGATTCTCATGCCTACTTACGTTATGCTTGTTCCTATTGGTGCTTTTGTTGGTGCGTTAGTGGCATCGTTTTTGGTTTACGGTATTTCTTGGCAAGGTGGACTCAATCCGTTGCGCCTTATCTTAGCCGGTGTGGCTGTAGCCGCTTTCTTCGGCGGGTTTAATACGATTCTGTCCGTTTTTTATCCAGATCGTGTTCAAGGAACGGTGAGCTGGATGGCAGGTGGTTTTGTAGGGCGCAGTTGGGACGATGTGATGATGATTTGGCCTTATACGGCTATAGGCATTATTGGATCTATGATATCTATCAGATGGCTTACATTGCTCAGTTTAGGTGATGACACGGCACGTACCTTGGGGGTACATGTTGAAAGATGTCGATTGTCCTTACTCGTATTAGCCTCTTTGTTAGCCGCATCAGCGGTGAGCGTGTCGGGGATGTTGGGATTTGTAGGTCTTATAGTACCTCATGTGGCGCGCCTCATCGTAGGTGTGGATTATCGTTACTTGATTCCTACGTCTATGGTCTTTGGTGGCATATTAATTGTTTATGCAGATACATTGGCGCGCATGATGATTGCGCCCGGTGAAATTCCTGTAGGCGTACTGATGAGCTTCTTGGGTGCTCCATTCTTCTTGTATCTATTGAAAGGGGTGGGGCGAAGATGAGTGTGTTAATAGTCGATAATATAACGGTAGGTTATGGAAAACGATTGATACTGGAGAATCAATCTATCGTCTTTGATAAACCGGAAATAATATCTATTATTGGTCCAAATGGTTCGGGAAAATCAACGTTTTTGAAAGCTTTGGCGCGGCTTATCAAGATAAAACAAGGCACCATATCGCTGGATGAAAAATCTTTACATTCGTGGAATACGAAGGAATTAGCGCGCCAT